>JAHWKC010000071.1 GCA_019348095.1 Pseudomonadota bacterium
GCTCGTCGCGCACGAACTCCAGCTCCCATCCGTCACGCTCCAGGGCCTGCAACGTGCGGTGTTGCTCGGGCGTGAGCCTGTTCTTCATGGCCATGTCGTCCCAGGGGACAACACGGCGGCGATCCTGGACCAAGCCGCTGGACAACATGCGCTTCACCTTCCAATTAGGGACGCTCCCCCAATCAAACGTCCGGGTGGCCAAAACGGGGCCACCGACACCAGGCCCGGACGGGCGCGGTTCAGCATTCGGCCGCTGCACTCACACGCTCTCGACGGAGCGCGGCATAGCCGAATGCAGGCAGCGCGATGTTTGCCTGTGAGTCGTGCTGCTGCGCGGGGGCGTGAGCCCTTGGCAGGGTTTCGGACGCGTCCCCATCGGTCGGGAGCCGATACCCGTCCGGCAGCTGGCAATGCACTGCATGCGGGGACAGGTTGAAGATGCACAGCAGGCGATCGCGGTCGCCGCGTTCGAACATCAACAGCGGCTCGTCGGCCTCGATCAGCGCGAGGCGGGTCTCCTTCAGCGCCGGTTGCGAGCGGCGCCAGGCGAGCAGCCGCCGCCAGGCGCGCAGCAGCGAACCGGGCGCGCCCTGCTGGCGCGATGCCGCCAGCGGCAGGTGCTCGGCGGCAATCGGCAGCCACGGCTCCGATGCTTGCGTGAACCCACCGCCGGGAGCCTCGTCGGTCCACGGCATGGGCGTGCGGCAGCCGTCGCGGCCGAGGATCTGCGGATAGTTGGCGATGCCGTACGGGTCGCGCAGCTGATCGAAGCTCAACTGCGCCTGGGTCAGGCCGAGTTCGTCGCCCTGGTACAGGCAGCAACTGCCGGGCAGGGTCAGCAGCAGGGTGGCGAGCATGCGGTCCAGGCGCGCTTCTGTCTCGGCGGCATGCCGGCCGTGCGCCGCCCAGCGGCCTTTCAGGCGCGGGAAATCGTGGGTGCCGAAGGTCCAGCACACGTGCGGCTGGTCGAACAGTTCGCCCACGCGCGCGATCAGGTGGCGCAGGCCGCCGGCGGTGAATGGCTCCTCGCTGACCAGCGAGGCGTTGTATGCGGTGTGCAGGCGCTGATCACCACGGACGGCATCGGCCGCGGTGGCCAGCGAATCCTCGGTGCTGGATATCTCCCCGAGGGTGACCGTGCCCGGGTAGGCATCCATCAGTTCGCGCACCTCGCGCAGCAGCGGCCAGGTCTCCGGCCGGCTGACAGTCCCGCGGTTGATGAAATCGAAGTAGGGGTCGCTGCTGCCCGCGCCGGCCGGGCGCGCCACCCTGGGCGGCCGCGCCGGGTTGTCGCGCAGCTGGCGGTCGTGGAAGCAGAAGTTGATGGCGTCGAGGCGAAAGCCGTCCACGCCGCGCTCCAGCCAGAAGCGCACGTTGTCGAGCGTCGCCGCGCGCACGTCCGGATGATGGAAGTTGAGGTCCGGCTGCACGCTGAGGAAATTGTGCAGGTAGTACTGGCAGCGGCGCGGCTCCCAGGTCCAGGCAACGCCGCCGAAGATCGACAGCCAGTTGTTCGGCGGCGAGCCGTCGTCGCGCGGATCGGCCCAGACGTACCAGTCGGCCTTGGTATTGTCGCGGCTGCTGCGGCTTTCGATGAACCATGCGTGCTGATCGGAGGTGTGGTTCCAGACCTGGTCGATCAGCACGCGCAGGCCGAGTTGGTGGGCGCGTGCGACCAGCGCGTCGAAGTCGGCAAGCGTGCCGAACATCGGTTCGACCGCGCAGAAATCCGACACGTCATAGCCGAAGTCCTTCATCGGCGAGCGCACGAAGGGGCAGACCCAGATCGCATCGGCGCCGAGGTCGCGCACGTACTCCAGCCGCCGGCAGATCCCGCGCAGGTCGCCGACGCCGTCGCCATCGGAATCCTGGAAGCTGCGCGGATAGATCTGGTAGATGACCGCGTTTCGCCACCAGTGGTTGGGCATGTCGGTCATCGGAAATCTCGAGGCTGGGTGCAAGAGCAAATCCCCCTCGATCCCCCTTTTTCAAAGGGGGAGGCAAAAAGCAACGGCTGCTCTGCCGTTCCCCCCTTTGAAAAAGGGGGGCAGGGGGGATTTGCTCCTGGTGTGCAGCCAGTCATTTGGAGTCCCGATCCGGTGCCGCGGCGCCAGCAGGCAACTCCGCAAAGAACACGCCCCACGGCGGTAGCCGCAGGCGCCGGTGCTCGGCGTCCCAGTCCGACTGGAAGCCCAGCCCACCGACCGGGCGCAGAGCCGCGTCGAGCTGCGGCAGGCCGTGCGACTGCGGTTCGCCGGACACGTTGAACAGCACCAGCATGCGCTGGGTCTCGTGTTCGCGGATCCAGCCGGCCAGCGGCGCGGGCACCTCGAGCAACTGCATCGATCCGGCGCCAAGTGCGGCCTGTCCGATACGCCAGTGCAGCAGCGTGCGCCAGGTGTTGAGCATCGAGGCCGGATCGCTGTCCTGCCGTGCCACCGACAGCGCGCGGTGCGCGTCGGGCACAGGCAGGTGCGGGGCGTCGGCGCTGGTGAAGCCGCAGGCGTGCTGCGCGTCGTCCCACGGCATGGGCGTTCGTGAGCCGTCACGGCCATGCAGCGTCGGGTACATCATCCGTCCAAAGGGATCGCGCAGTTGGTCCGGCGCGATGTCTTCGGGGATGCGGGCCTCGGGCAGGCCAAGTTCGTCGCCCTGCCACAGGCACAGCGCACCGGGCAGGGCCAGCAGCACCGCCGCCATCATCCGGTAGAACGCGTCGGGGTCCTCCTGCCCGGCGCCGCCCCACAACGAGCGCATGCGGCCGTAGTCGTGGTTGCCGGCCATCCAGCAGATGCCGTGGTCGCCGTAAGCCTCTGCGGTGCGGGCAGCGATGGCGACCAGTTGCGCGGCGCTGATCGGATCCTTGAACAGCAGGCCGCTGTGGTAGGCCAGGTGCAGCCGCGCGGCGCCCTCGGTGAACGCCGCTGCTTCGGCGATCGAGTCCTCGCACAGGGTGACCTCGCCCAGCAGCATCGTGCCGGGATAGCCGGAGACCAGTTCGCGCAATGGCCCCAGGCACTTATGCGTTTCGGGCCGACAGAAGCTGTTGCGGAACACCTGCTCGGCGGCGGGATTGTCCGGATCGATGCCGTCGGGTTCGCCATCGTCGTCGCCGCGCACCGGGTTGTCGCGCAGCTGCGGGTCGTGGCAGTAGAAATTGACCGCGTCCAGCCGCATGCCGTCGACACCCTGCTCGAGCCAGAATCGCGCGATCTTCAGCATGGCCTCACGCACTTCGGGGTGGTGCCAGTTGAGGTCGGGCTGGCTTTCGAAGAAGTTGTAGAAGTAGTACTGGCCGCGGGCCTGCTCGAACTTCCAGCCGGACTTGCCGGTCAGCACCGAGGGCCAGTTGTTGGGCGGGCCGCCGTCCTCGGCCGGATCGGCCCAGACGTACCAGTCGGCCTTGGGGTTGTCGCGGCTGGTGCGGCTCTCGCGGAACCAGTGGTGCGCATCGGAGGTGTGGTTGAGCACCATGTCCATGACCAGCTTCATGCCGCGCTGGTGCACCAGCGCGAGCAGGCGCTGGAAGTCATCGATCGAGCCGAACGACGGATCGATTGCGCAGGCGTCGGTGACGTCGTAGCCCATGTCCTGCATCGGCGAGCAGTAGACCGGAGTGAGCCAGATCGCATCCACGCCGAGCGAGGTGATGTAATCCAGCCGCCGGATCAGGCCGGGCAGGTCGCCGCGGCCGTCGCCGTCACTGTCCTGGAAGCTGGTCGGCGAGATCTGGTAGATCACCGTGTTGTGCCACCACTCGCCGGGCTGGGGCGAGGCCGGGCCGCCGGGCCTCGGCGCGGCGCCGAGGTTGATGATCGGCTCGCGCCACCACGCGTGCTTGGGCTGCATGGCTGGATTCACTGGGACGGGCGACCCTCAAGGCTGGTCGATTCGGCGTAGGCCTGATCCATCTCGGCGCGCCGATGGGTGATGGGTTGAGCCAAGCCTACTGACGCCGATGTTCATCCCGTGTCAGCACGTGCGCGAGACACTACCGGCACGTGCTGATCTCCCGCCAATGTATTTCGCAGGCTGGCTGACTGGCCAGCGCTGTCATCTGCGCTGCGGCGAGCCTGGAAGCCGGGCGTATCAGCCCAGCCTACGGGTGCCCGTAGGGTGGGCACGCTTCATGTGCCCACCATGCGCGAATGGTGGGCACATGGAACATGCCCACCCTACGAATCAACGCGGCAGCTGGTCAGTCCGCAGCACCGGATACAGGTTGTAGCGCTCATCCCACGAGGGATGTCGCTGGTAGAAGAAGTTCAGCCGCGCACGCGGGTCCGCGGCAAAGTCGGCATCGTCCCGAAGGCGCTGCTCGAACGCAGCCACGAGCGCCCGATCGCCCGCGAGCATCTCGCGCGCGACCGCCTCGGCCACGTAGTCCTCCATGTACTCCTTGCGTTCGAAGGCGTTGTTGAACTCGCCCCAGGCCGCCAGCGAGTCCGGCGCCTGCGGCTCCAGCAGCGCCATCACCAGCCGCGCCTTGGGCTGCGCGATCGGCACGAACAACGCGCCGGCGGCGACGTCGCGCGTTTCCGGCGCCCACTCGCCTTCCAGCGTCAGGCGCTGGTGGCCTTCGAACGATTGCTCGCCGAATTCTGCCTGCCCGGCGCGGAACGCCTGCACAGGCGCGTCGGGCCAGGCCGCATCGAGGCGACGGAAATCGATGGCGTGCTGGGCGAGCTTCTCGCCGACCCATCGGGCGTGCGCGGCCGGCACCAGATAGCCCGCGTGCGGCGCCGCGACCTCTCGGCCCGGCACGACCTGATCGCGCAGCGGCACCTGCCAGATCTGCGGACGCGTCTCGTCGTAGCGTGTCATCTGCGCGCCCGATACTTCCGAAGGCGTGCGCGTATAGGCATAACCGCGGAAATCAATCGTGCGCGCCTCGTCGGTGGCCCGGTAATCCAGCGCCACCGGCTGGCCGCCGAGCTCACGCGCGCGGGCATCGGCCGCTTCCACGGCCGACTGCCACTGCGTGCCGTGTTCGGCGATCAGCTCCATCACCGCGATGATCGTGTCGCGGGTCAACCCCACGCGGGTGGGGTAGTCCTTCCATGAGTGGGTCTCGACCAGCATCCCGAAGCGATTGCGGGTCTGCATGTAGCCCTGCGAGAAACGCGGCGGCGCCGCGCCGTCCTCGAAGCCCGACGCGGGGTTGTCGTACTCGACGAAGGAGGGATAGAACGGCAGCGGCAGCGCGCCACCCTCGGCGAGTTTCGCGATGGTCTGGTCGCGGAAGCGGGTGCCGATCTCGCGTAGTTCCGGGTCGCCGCCGTGGAGCGGCTCGACCTGGATCGCGATGTCGTGCTCGAACTGCGCGCCGTTGGTTGCGTGCAGGTCGATGTAGGCCAGTGGGTCCCAGCGATTGACCAGCGCCAGCATCGCCTGCATCTCGGGCGCATCGGCCTTGGCGTAGTCGCGATTGAGGTTGTAGTTCTGTGCGGTGGTGCGCCAGCCCATTTGCTCCGGGCCTCGCTGGTTGGGCCGGTTCCACGCGCCGAAGCGCTCGTGCCCGTCGACGTTGAACACCGGCACGAACAGCAGCACCTGCCGCTCGAGCGCGCCAGCGGCGGCCTCGCCTTCGAGCATCTGCCGCAGGGCGAGGAAACCAGCGTCCTTGCCGTCGATCTCGCCGGCATGGATGCCACCCTGGACCAGCGTGACCGGCAGGTTCTGCGCGCGCGCGGCTTCGGGCGTGAATGCATCCGTGCCCGACACCACCAGCAGCTGCATCGGCCGGCCCTCCGGCGAGGTGCCGAAGCTTTGGCAGCGCACCTGCTCCGGGTAACGCTGGGCGAATGCCTCGCACAATGCGATGACCTCGTCATAGCGGCCAGTCCGAATGAAGCCGCTGCGCTCGGCAACGGTGGTCAGCGAAGCGCCGGTGGCGGTGTCGGTGGCGGTGTCGCTGGCGGGGGCTGCCGGCGCGGCCATCAGCAGCGCGGCAAGCAGGGCGGGGCGGAAGCTGGGGATCATCTGGTTGTCTCACTGGAGGCTGCGCGGATGGTAGCGGAGCGTGCGGTCGGCGGTCTTGGCTGTCGTGCCTGTGATGGCGTCTGCGCCGAACGGCGCAACAGCAAATCCTCCCCAACCCTCCTTTTCCAAAGGAGGGAGCCAAAAAGCAGCAGTTTGCTGTCCCCGCCTTTTCGCTGTTCCCCCCTTTGAAAAAGGGGGCAGGGGGGATTTGCTCCTGCCCTTGCTCGTGCCCGACCCCTTGCAAGCGTCCAACTGCGACAGCAGAACCACGCGCCCCCTAAACTGCACGCTCCCTCCAGGAGGCACCGATCGCATGTACACCCTCTACTACGCCCCCGGCGCCGCGAGCCTGGCCGTGCACTGGCTGCTGATCGAGCTTGATCTGCCGTACGAACTGCGCGTGCTCGATCTCAAGGGCGGCGAGCAGAAGCACGCCGACTATCTCGCGCTGAACCCGAGCGGGGTGGTGCCGACGCTCGTGGTCGATGGCCGGCCGATGACCGAAGCCGCGGCACTGTTGCTGACCCTCGCCGAACAGCACCCCGGCGCCGGGCTGGCGCCGCCACCCGGGGATCCGCGCCGGGCCGCATACCACCAGTGGATGCTGCACCTGGCCAACGCGGTGCAGCCGCTGTTCCGGTTGTGGTGGTACCCGCACGAGCCGGCCGGCGCGGCCCTGTCCGACACGGTGCAGGCCAACGTCCGCCCGCGTCTGGAGGCCGCCTGGGAGCGGCTCGACGCGCACCTCGCCGCCCACGGGCCGTACCTGCTCGGCGACCGCATCAGCGCGGTCGATTTCTACCTGACCATGCTGATGCGCTGGTCGCGCGCGATGCCGCAGCCGGCCACGACCTGGCCGCATCTGGCCGCGCATGCGCAGCGCATGAAGGCGCGTCCGTCGTTCCGCACCCTGTACGAGCGTGAGGGTTTGAGCGATTGGGCCTAGCGGGCAAGGACATGGCTGCCGCCAATGAAATCGTCATCCCCGCGAACGCGGGGATCCAGAGACCACAGCGCGCGTCAGCCGCCGGCGTTTCCTTACGACGGTGGCGCAACGTCCCCGCGCCGTGGGTTAGGCTTCGCGTTTCGTGCCCACGCAGGACGGCAGTAGATGACCAACACCACGCACGCAGCGCCCGCCCGGTGCCCTGACCAGCCGCGGGTCGCCTGACCGATGCTCACCCTCGCCCTGATCGCCATCACCGTGCTGGTGTCATGGCTCGCCTTCGACCGGCCGCGCCTGCTGGAGCGGCTGATCCTGTGGCCGCCCGCCATCGACCGCAAGAAGCAGTACGACCGCCTGGTCACCCACGGCTTCATCCATGCCGACTGGCAGCACCTGCTGTTCAACATGATCACGCTGTTCTTCTTCGGCCGCATCACCGAAGGCTTGTTCACCCAGTTGATCGGGCCGCTGGGCTTCGTGCTGTTCTATCTGTCGGCGATAGTGATCTCGATCCTGCCGACCTACCTGCGGCACCGGCACGATCCCAACTATCGCAGCCTCGGTGCGTCCGGCGCCGTGTCGGCGGTGCTGTTCGCCTACATCCTGCTGCAGCCGTGGAACCTGATCTTCGTGTTCTTCCTGCCGGTGCCGGCGATCGTCTATGCCGTGTTCTACGTGGGCTACTCGTTCTGGATGGACCGGCAGGGCGGCGACAACATCAACCACAGCGCGCACCTGTTGGGTGCGATCTACGGGGTGTTGTTCATGCTGTTGATGGAGCCGCGCGTCGGCAGCCATTTCCTGCGCGAGCTGCTCAACCCTTCATTCGGCTGAGCGCGGATTCGGCTGAGCGCGGATCGATCCGCGGCTTGAGCGGGGCGCCGCGATCAGGCCGGCTCGGATTCCGCCGCCGCATCGCTGTAGGTCCGGTGCAGGCGCCGGTATACCGCCGCTTCGATCCGTGCCGCCTCGGTGCTGTCGTCGGCATCGCCGAGCGTCAATTCGAACAGCCGCTCCATCAGCGCACCGTCGCTCATCGCATCCATCCCCTCGTCGTGCATCGCGGACATCTGCTTTCCCCGTGGTGGTTCGTGCCCGGTAGAAAGCAATTCCTGTGCCACGCCGCCTGACCGGTCCGCGTCGGCGGCGGCGGGCCAGCGGGTCAGGCAACGCTCACTCGGCATGCATGCGGGCCGTGCTACCACGGCGCTGCGACGCGCTGCACGCGCTCCGTCAACGACTTCAGGAGATAGGCATGGCGACCAAGAAAGCCGGCAAGTCCGTCAAGAAGACTGCGGCCCGGAAATCCACCGGGAAGGCCGCGAAGAAGACCTCCGCGAGTAAGGCCGCCACCAGCAAGGCCGCCACCAGCAAGTCCGCCGCGGGCAAGGCCACCAGCAAGAAAGCCGCGCCGCGCAAGGCTGCCGGCAAGTCGATCGCGAAGAAGGCGGCGGCAGGCAAGGCGCCCGCGCGCAAGACCGCCGGCGAATCGACCAGGAAGACAGCGAAGACCACCACCGCCCGCAAGACAAGCGCCGGCAGCGCGCCAACGGCAAAGAAGGCGAGCAAGCAGACCACGGCCAAGAAGACCGCGAACCGCAAGACAACGGGCAGGAAAACGGCCGGGCAGACCTCGGCACGCGCGACGCCGGCGCGGAAGTCCACCAGCGCCGGGACGCCCAGCAGGCCAACCGCGTCCAGCCGTTCCGCTGGCAAGACCGCATCGGGCAAGCGGAGCAGGATCACCCCGTCGCAGGCCCTGGAAAACACGCGCGAGCTGCTCCAGGCCAAGCAGCAGCAGGATCGCCAACCGCAAGCCTGGCAGACCCTCGATGCCCACTCCGGCCACGCCCCGGACCCGGGCTTCCAGTCCGACGCCGCCGCCAAGAAGGCCGAGGAGTTGCATGCCGGAGAAATCCGCATGGACGGCATCCACGGCAGCATCAGCACCCACGACCGCCACAACCAGGGCAGGCGCGACAACCGCTGAGAGCCTCGTCCGGACTCGCATGGACTCGCCCGTTGGAGCAACCCCGCAATGACCGATGCCGCACTTGATATTCGCCACGACACCGAAGTCTGCCGCTTCGCCACCACGGTCGACGGCGCCAAGGCCTACCTCGACTACGAGGTGGACGACGGAGCGATGGTCATCACCCACACCTGGGTGCCCGATGAAATCGGCGGGCGCGGGATCGCCGGGATGCTGGTGGAGGCGGCGTTCGGACATGCCCGCGCGGCCGGCATGCAGGTGCGGCCGGTATGTTCGTATGCCGCGGGTTGGGCGAACCGAAATCCGCAGTACAGCCAGTTGCTCGGTTAGGCCGGTCGGGCCGGAAGCGCGGTTGTTCCAGGCGGCGCGCTGGCGCCGCTCGCCAAGGCCCGGCCGGTGTGCCAGCCTACGCGGCCCGACTCGCCCGCCCGACCGTCCATGCGCCTGAACAAACACATCAGCGACACCGGCTTTTGTTCGCGGCGCGAGGCCGACCGGCTGATCGCCGAGGGCCGGGTCACGGTCAACGGCTTGCGCGGGCGGGTCGGCAGCGAAGTGGGGG
>JAHWKC010000072.1 GCA_019348095.1 Pseudomonadota bacterium
ACCCCGCCGCTGTGCGCGTCGAAGTCGTCGGCGTACCAGTCGAAGATCCTGGACACGCGCAGCTCGCCCGTGCGCCGGTCGTAGTGGTTGCGGCTGCGATCGCGCAGGAACCGGCGGGTCTGATCGTCGAGCTGCTGATCCAGCCGCGCGCCCAGATAGGCCTCCGGCCGAAGCGCGGGGCAGCCGAGCGAAGCGCAGTTCACCGCGAAATGGATGCGCGGGTCGCTGTAGTCGGTGGCGCCGCGCAGCAGCGTATGCTCGATGTCGTCGAGACTGCGCTGGCTGCCGAGCAGCCGCAGGACCTGCTGCTTCCACGGCGATCCGAACCATCCACCGATCTCCTTGATCGACTTCAGCTCCGGATAGCGCGTCAGCACCAGCTCGACGGTCGCGGCGTTGTAGGCGTTGATCAGGAATGCATGGCGTTCGGCCTGAGGCCAGCGCCTGAACTCCGCGGTGCCCACCGACGCCAAGCTCTCCAAGTACAGACCCAACGCCTGCCGGTCGCGACTGAAGCCAGCATAGTCGACCGTGGTCGTGGTGCCCGCCGCGTTCCACTGCACATGCCTGCCCAACAGGCGATCCCAGCCGGCATGGGAGCGATCGAACGCCGCCGGTGTGGGCGCCGCGATCGCCACACTCGTGGCCAGCAGCAGGATCGCAATCAGGATGCGCATTTGATCAGCCCCTGCGCCAGGAGAGGAAGCGCTCGGCGAGTCGCAGCAATGACTGCGGCGCATGCGCACGTTTCCAGTTGCCGGCCACATACTTGTTCGCCTCGCTCATGGTCGGATAGATGTGGATGGTGCCGAGCAGCTTGTTCAGGCCGAGGCCGTGCTTCATCGCCAGCACGAACTCGGCCAGCAGGTCCCCGGCGTGCGCTGCCACTATCGCCGCGCCGAGGATCGGGTCCTTGCCCGGCTGCGTGAGCACCTTGACTAAACCGTGGTCCGCCGAATCCGCGATCGCGGTGACCAGCACGTACACTGCGAAGAACCCGCCCGCGGCCAGCCACGGATTCGCCGCCGTCCAGGCCTGCAGCGCATCCTGGCGCGACTTCAATCCTTCCAGATTCAACTCGGCCAGCAGGCCGCTATGCCACAGCGCGATGACAATCAGAGTCAGTACGATCAACACGATCCAGCGCGACGACAAATGGGGCATGTGGATTCCGGTACGTGAAAAAGCTGGGCTCGGCAAAAAACAGCCCTCGGTTACCGTGGTAAGAGGCGACAAGCGTAAGAAAGGATTCGCGACCGATGAAATCAATCCGACCCAGGTGGGTGCAATGGCAGTGATGCCGATCGATTCCAGCGTGGTGGAAGCGGCCAAGTCCGGTGACCCGGAGGCGCTGAACACTTTGTTGGCGTGCTCGCGGCAGGACCTGCGCCGCTACGCCGAGTACCACTGCGTCATCAACGATGTCGAGGACGCGGTGCAGGAAACCCTGCTCACCGTGTCGCGCCGGCTTAGCGGCCTGCGCCGCACCGAAACGTTTACCTCCTGGCTGTTCCGCATCGTCAAGCGCGAATGCAACCGGATGCGCCGTGGCTGGCGCCTGCTGACCAACCAGAACATCGATGAAGCGATCCAGCCGGTGACGACGCCTGAACCGCTCGAGCTGCGCATCGAAATCAGCCGCGCGATGGCGGTGCTACCACCGCACTATCGGACCATCCTGCTGATGCGCGATGTCGACGGGCTGACGCTCAACGAGACAGCCGCGCAACTCGGGCTCGAACTTGCAGCGACCAAATCGCGCCTGCATCGAGCGCGGGTGCTGATGCGGGAACTGCTCTCGCGAGGCGAGCGCGGCGACCGTTAGACCGGTGTACACGCCAGCCGCGGCCACATGCCCGCAGGCGGGGGCAACCACCGGCAGATGCGTGCTGATAGGCGGCTTGACTCCGTAGTAGGTACGATCATGGCCTCGCGTCCCACCTAGATCGACAGCGCCGCCTCGAGCACCGGTTTCGCCCATTCCGGCGTTGCCCTAAGCGTTTCGACGTGCGCAGGCCATGTGAGCCTGCCCGACCTCATTTCTGCAACCAGCACCGGGTCGCGCACCGATTGGCCGGGATCTGCTTCAACGCTGTTGTCGTACACCTGCAAGTGCGCCAGGTGCGGCATCAGCGCGATCAGGTTCTCCAGCGAGGCCGGGTAGCGCTGGCGGATCTTGGCTTCGGCAATGTCGTGACCACCGGCCGCGACCCGGGCTTTCACCCGGGCGATGTGCAGCTCCGGGGACGACAGGCCGCAGAACCACACCACCACGTCGTGCGAGCGCGCGGCGGCCCGGATCCTGCCCGGGATCGTGCGGCCGCCCAACGTGGTCTCCAGGGCGTGGTGCTGCCCGTGGGCGATCGCCTGGTCGAGCCGGCGCAGGCCTTCCTGCCATGCAACCGCGTTGGCCTCGCTCTGGTCGCAACCTGTCTGCGCCAGCCACTCGCGGGCGAACGTGTCGGGATTGAACCAGCTCAACCCGGCCTGCTCCAGCAGGTGGCCGCCGACCGAACTCTTGCCCGCGCCGTTGACGCCAGCGAGCACATACAGGACGGGGCGAGCCGTCAACGGCCGGCGCCGGCCTTGACCTTGCCACCCAGCTTGGCGGGGCCGCGCATCACCGAGCGAAGTCGATCGCCCGCGTCGGGTGCCTGCAGCGAAGCCAGGCGCTCATCGAAGCGATGGCGGAGCTCCTCGAGGGCGGACTGCTCCCGCGATTCGGCCCTGCGCAGGGCTTCCACGAGGGTGCCGTACTCCCGGGCCGACAGGATGACCGCCTCGGGGTGGTTGTGGTTGGTGACGACCACCTTGCCGACGCGGTTGACCGCCTTCATGACGCCGCGCCAGCCGAGTGTCTTGACCTCCGAGGCCCGGGTGCGCGGCATGTCTTCGACTGGTTCGAGTTTCAGGATCGAGGCCATGGGCCGCTCCGCCGTCAGGACAAGGGAAATATACCCCTTTTATCCTATTTGGCCAAGGCGATCACCGAGGACACCCAGCCCCACAGCGCCGCTGCGGCGATGACCGCGGGAATCACGAGCTTCGCCTTCGACGCGAACAGCACCATCAGCGCCAACGCGAACAGGATCACCGCCTCCACCCCGGTCAGGCTGATCCTGAGCAGCGCCAGCGTGGTCCCGGCGATCAGCCCGACCACACCGGCGGTGACGCCGTCGAGGAACACGCGGACCCGCGGCCGCGCGACCAGCCGCTCCAGCTGGGCGTGCGCGATGATCGAGAAGCCGAACGCTGGTGCGAAGACGCCGGCGGTGATCGCCAGCGCGCCGATCAGCCCGCCGCCGATGTAGCCGACGAAGGTCGAGAAGATGATCAGCGGCGCCGGCAGCAGGCCCGACAACGCCAGCCCGTCGAGGAATTGCGTATTGCTCATCCACGCGCCCTGCGTGACCGCATCGCGCTGCAGGAACGGGATCACGGTGTAGGCGCCGCCAAAGGTCAGCAGGCCCGCCTTCAGGCCCGACCAGAACATTGCCAGCAGCGGCATGCCGTCGCGGCGCACGGGCTCGGCATCGCCCACGCTGCCGCTCAATGCCGCAAAGCCGGTCAGTCCGCCCATGACCACCGTGTAGCCGATCACCCCGGCGGCGGCCAGCGCGGCCAGTGCCCACGCCAGCCGCCAGAACTGCCGTCGCGCCAGCAGGTAGACCGCACCGGCGGCACTCAGGATGATTCCGAAGTGGAGGCCGGCCAGCTGCGCCGCGGTCGCGCCGATCGCGATGCCCCACAGCCAGCGGTCGGTCACCACGTGCTCGCCGATGCGCACCACCGCCCGCACGATCAGCGCGGCGACCGCGACCTGCACCGCTGCGAACACCGCCGCCACGCCCTGCGTCTGCAGGCCGTAACGCACGTAGGCCCACGACAGCGCGAACATCAGCACGAAGCCGGGCAGCATGAAACCGAGCCCGGCAAGAACGCCGCCCCAGCGGCCGCGCGAGCGCATGCCGAAGTACACGCACAGTTCGTGCGCCTCGGGGCCGGGTAGCACCTGATAGACCGCGAGTACGCGATTGAAATGCGCACTGCTGACCCAACGCTCCTCGTCAACCAGCTCCTGCCGGATCATACCGATCTGCGCGACCGGACCGCCCCAGGCCAGCGCGCCGAACCGCAGGAAGCGCAGGAACAGGCGCAGCCAAGACTCACGCGGCACCGCGCAGCCTGCGGCGTCGACGTCGGTCAGCGGTACGTCACCCGTCGGTGTGGACATGGGGGAGGCCCTCCGTGGGCGCTGGGTCGCTCGGCATGATCAGTGAGTCGTGTGCGCAGCGGCGATCTCGCCGGCGGCCGCCTGGGCATCCAACGCACTGCGGAACCCGCGCGCCAGCTCCGCCGCCGACCCTTTGCCCCAGAAGTGGGTGAAGTAGAACCCGGGCTGCTCGCCCATCATGTGATTGTGCAGCGCAACTACGTGCAGCCCGGCCTCGCGCAAAGCGCGCAGCACCGGCTGCACCTCGTCGGCGGTCATGATGAAGTCGCCGTCGATCGCGGCCAGCGCATCGCTGCCGCTGAATGCCGCCCAGGTCGTCAGCCCCATCGATGCGCCGATCGTCTGGCCGTGCATGCGCCCCTCGCGGCCGATCGTGATCTTGACCACGCCCTGGTTGACTGACGCGCGATGCTCCACGATCTCCGCAAGTACGGCGGCGTCGAACTCCCCGGCCACCGGCGTATCGCCACCGAAACCGGTCGCCGGTTGCGGCCGCGCCGCACGGACGGCGCGGATCGAATCCCACACCGCCTTGACGGCGGCGGCCAGCGACTCGGGATCGCCCGCGCCGCCGATGTGCATGAAGTAGACCTTGGGCGAGTCGTAGAAAAAATGGTTGTGCAGCGCGGTGACTTCGAGACCGTGCGCGAATGCGGCATCCATTGCCGCATCGACCTCGTCCTGGAACACCACCGTGTCGCCCATGACCATCGCCCCGGTATCGGTCGCGGTGAACGCCGCCCACGAGCCGAGGCCGGCGGCCGGCGGCAGCGGCATCCCGTCGACGGTGACCTCGACGTCGTGGCGGCTCCAGCCGATCCGGACCACGCCATCCTCGGCGATGGTCGGTTTGACGCCGCTCGCCTCGGCAACGACCTGCGGATCTATGGGCCCCGCAGCGATTGCAGGCGCCGCCGCCGTGATCCAGACCAGCATCGCAGCCACGGAAAGGACGGAGTGGAATGGACGGCAGTTCATGGCAGGTCTCCAAGGGAATGGTGAGGGTGGCGTTTGCCGGCGCGGGCATTCAGGGCATTCAGGGCTTCGGGACTGCGACGAAAGCGGCCGGTCGCGCCTGGACCGTTTGCGTCAGTGAGTTTGGCGGGAAGTGGATTTCAGCTGCAGGAGATGTTGTCCCAGGAGAAGAAAAAGTAAATTGTCTAGAAGTTCTGGCGCTGGCTGCTTTTACACCAATCCCTGCCAAACCTCGTGCCGGCAAGGCGGACGCACGGCACCGCCTGCGGCACTGCCGACCTGCGGCCGGAAAGGCCATCCGGGCAAATCCGTTCAACCCGATGCGCCGCTCCCATCGCGATCCTCATCGGCTATGCGGTGCTTGGCGCCGCGTGCGCTGCGCAGGCGATCGAGCCTTTCCTTCAGCTTGAGTTCCATGCCGCGCTCCACCGGCCGGTAGTACACGCGCTCGCCCATCGCGTCCGGAAAGCCGGTCTGCTCCAGCGCGACGCCGTCCTCGCGGTCGTGGTCGTACTGATAGCCCTTGGCGTAGCCCAGCTCCTTCATCAGCTTGGTCGGCGCGTTGCGCAGGTGCAGCGGCACGTCCTGGGTGCCGAGCTCGCGCACGTCGCGCCGCGCCGCGTTGAAGGCGGCGTAGGCGGCGTTCGACTTGGCCGTGCTCGCCAGGTAGATCACCAGCTGCGCCAGCGCGAGCTCGCCTTCGGGACTGCCGAGCCGGTCGAACGTCTCCCAGGCGGTGATCGCCATCTGCAGTGCGCGCGGATCGGCCAGGCCGATGTCCTCCACCGCCATCCGCGCCAGCCGGCGCGCGAGGTAATTGGGGTCGGCGCCGCCATCGAGCATCCGGGTCAGCCAGTACAGCGCGGCATCGGGATTGCTGCTGCGCACGCACTTGTGCAGGGCCGAGATCTGGTCGTAGAACTGCTCGCCACCCTTGTCGAAGCGTCGGGTGCGGTCGGCCAGCACCTGGACCAGCGTGGCGTCGGTGATCTCGCCGCCCTCCTCGCCGGCCAGCTCGGCCGCGATCTCCAGCAGGGTCAGGCCGCGGCGCACGTCGCCGTCAGCAGCGCCGGCGATCTGGCCCAAGGCCTCGGCCGAGACGCGCAGTGCCGGCCTGCCCTCGCCTCCGCCGAGTCCGCGCTCCGGGTCGTCCAGGGCATGCCGCAGTGCGAGGGTGATGTCATCGGCCGACACCGCCTCCATCACGTGCACGCGACAACGCGACAGCAGTGCGGAGTTGAGCTCGAACGACGGGTTCTCGGTGGTCGCGCCGACGAACAGGATCGTGCCGCGTTCGATGTGCGGCAGAAAGGCATCCTGCTGGGTCTTGTTGAAGCGGTGCACCTCATCGACGAACAGCACCGTGCGCCGCCCCTCGGCGAACCGGTGCGCGGCTTCGGCCAATACCTGTCGCACCTCCGGCAGGCCCGACAGCACCGCCGAGATCGCGCGGAACTCGGCATCGGTGTAGTGCGCCAGCAGCAGGGCCAGCGTGGTCTTGCCGCAGCCGGGCGGCCCCCACAGGATCATCGAGTGCACGTGGCCGGATTCGACCGCGCGACGCAGCGCCGAGCCGGGGGCCAGCAGGCGCCTCTGTCCGACCATCTCGTCCAGCGTGCGCGGGCGCATGCGCTCGGCCAGCGGGCGCATGGCCGAGCGATCCACGCTCAGCAGGTCGTTCTCATCGGGTAAGGACTGGGGGCTGCGCCGGGCCAACGGGAGCGACTCGCATCGGGAGGATCGTCAACGATAGCAAGCGGGCGGCCATGGGCGCGGAACACACCGCTCCGACCGGCCCGACGGTGGCAAAACGCCGCGGTTCAGCGGCTGCGCTGGGCCGCCATTGCGACCGGGCGGACATTCGCCCACGCCGGCGGCGTGCCAAGTTCGAGATGCACCCGCATCCAACGTCCGGTGTGCCGGTCCAGCAGTCCCTGCACCTGGGCGGAGGTATTGCCTTCGGCATGGAAGTCGGCGATGCCGAGCGCTTCCACGCGCAGGTAACGGCCGGCCTCCTGCTGCATCCGCACGTCCTCCAGAGACAGGCTCACCGGCTGCTGGCCGAACTCGCCGCGCATCGCCTCCCCCGCCCGCATGCGCAACTCACGCGCGATATCAGAATCCGCGGCCAGAGGAGTGGTCGCCTGCCCATCGCCGATCCGCAGACGTGGGTGACTGATGCTGCTCCGGCGGGTGTCGTACAAGGCTTCGAAACCGAACGGAATCCATTCCTCGCCATCGGCGATCTGCAGCTCCCCATGGCCCTGCAGCTCCAGGTCGCGAAGGCTCGCGGACCGGACATCGACCTTGGCCAGTCTCACCAGTACGGGCTGGCCGAATTCGCGGGTTACCGCCTGGATCATCGCCGCCGCGATCATTCCGTCGAACGGCACCTCACCACTCACGTGGGCAGCGGCCGCGCCGCTGGCGAGCGCCCGCGCCTCGACGGTGCGCACGCGATCCGGCGAGGCGATGTCAGAGGCGTCGGTGCGGGTCGCAAGTACCGCGGCGGCGAGACCGCAAGCGGAGAAGAGCGCAAAAGCGAGCGGGTGGCGGGGCATCAGTGTTGACTCCGTAAGGTCGCCGTGACGATTGGAGAACACTGTGGAAGGTGCGACGTGGAAGGGCTGTGAGCTCGTGCGCTGCTTGATGAATGATTCAGTAGACACGCCACTCACAATCGGTGTGGCGCCACTGCAAAACGTCCGGTTACCCGTCAGCCGCCGATCACGTCGATTCCGGCGGCAGGGGTGTAGCTGAAGGTGGACCCATCGAACCGCGGGTTGCGCTGCCAGTCGCTGAAGCTGATCTGGGTACGCTGGCCGATCGCGTCCACCAGCTGCATCTCGACCAGGGCGCCCTCGGCGAAGCCCAGCCGTGCAGTGCGGAAGCTCGCCTCGCTGCCGGCCTTGGGCGCGAGCAAGAGCCAGGCGATGCCATCGGCCGAGGCGAGCTCCTCGACCTGGAACTGCGCGTCCAGGCGACTGGGGTCGATCAGCGCCGACAACGGGCTGGTCTGCTCCTCGGCACCCTGCGGACGACGGGTCGC
The DNA here is from genome assembly GCA_019348095.1 of Pseudomonadota bacterium. Taxonomy (GTDB): domain Bacteria; phylum Pseudomonadota; class Gammaproteobacteria; order Xanthomonadales; family Xanthomonadaceae; genus Novilysobacter_A. Next base: position 8,259 of record JAHWKC010000072.1, read on the forward strand.
CTGCTCCAGGTCCGGATCATGGACCCATACGGTTTCGCCATCGGCCACGATCAGTTGCGGATACGGCGTGACGTACTCCCAGCGGAACCGGTCGGGCACCGACAGCGCCACCTGGCCGCTGGAGGCCTCCTTCAGCTTGCCGTTGCGGTCGTACACGCGCTGGGTGAACTGGCCTTCCAGACCTTTCAGCCCTTGGGTGAAGGCGTCGAGGTCTTCGCGCGCGCCGGCGAAGGCGCTGGTGGCGAAAAGCGCGGCGGCTAGCGCGGCGTAGCGGGCGATACGGATCATCGGAAAATCTCCAGTGGCGTCTGCAGGCAGTGTGCCGCGGTGAAAATGAATGGAGGCGTTCGGCACGGCGTTGCGGACAAGCTGTGCTGCGGTTGGTTCAGGTCTTCGGGCATGGCGGAGCCCGTAGGAGCGGCTTCAGCCGCGATCCGGGAATGACGTACTTGCGCCAAATTACGATCGCGGCTGAAGCCGCTCCTACCAGGGCGGGTGCCGCTATTTCGGTGGCGGCGGCGCGAGCACGCTGCGGTCGCCGTTGTGCTCCTGCGGACTGACCACACCGGCCGCTTCCATCGCCTCGACCAGCCTGGCGGCGCGGTTGTAGCCGATCTTGAGCCGCCGCTGCACGCCGGAGATCGAGGCCCGGCGCGTTTCGGTCACGATGCGTACGGCCTCGTCGTACAGCGGATCGGACTCGTCCCCTGCCCCGCTGCTTTCCGGCAGGCCGGTGGCGCCGACCACCACGCCATCGCCCATCGTCTGCACGTCCTCGAGCACGCCGTCGATGTAGTCCGGGCCACCGCCGACCTGCTTGAGGTGCTCGACCACGCGGTGCACCTCCTCGTCGGACACGAATGCGCCGTGCACGCGCTCGGGCATCGCGGTGCCCGGCGGCAGGTACAGCATGTCGCCGTGGCCGAGCAGCGTCTCGGCGCCGGACTGGTCCAGGATCGTGCGCGAGTCGATCTTGCTCGATACTTGGAATGCGATGCGGGTCGGGATGTTGGCCTTGATCAGGCCGGTGATCACGTCGACCGAGGGCCGCTGGGTCGCGAGGATCAGGTGGATGCCGGCCGCGCGCGCCTTCTGCGCGAGGCGCGCGATGAGCTCCTCGACCTTCTT
>JAHWKC010000073.1 GCA_019348095.1 Pseudomonadota bacterium
GAACGCGGGAACCCAGTGACTTCCGGCTTCGGAAGCCCCCGCTTTCGCGGGAATGAGTGTGGAGATTCGTTAGGGTCTCGCCACCCGGCAATGACGCGCAAAAGCAGGGTTTCGCCAATTGCCCTGCAGCTCATCGCAGGGATAAGCCGGGAAACAGCAGGGCCCGGGACGAACTCGGGCCCTGCAAACGCGCCTGGCCGGACAGGCCTCAGCCCAGCTTCTCGTCCTCGATCCACTGGTCGATGCGGCGCTCCAGCAGCGTCAGCGGCATGGCGCCGCCGCCGAGCACGGCGTCGTGGAAGCCGCGGATGTCGAAGTCCTCGCCCAATGCGGCTTCGGCCTTCGCGCGCAGCTGCTGGATCTTGATCATGCCGATCTTGTAGCTGGTCGCCTGGCCCGGCCAGGTGATGTAGCGGCGTATTTCGGCCTCGACCGCCGCCTGCGGGATCGAGCTGTTCTCGGACATGTAAGCCACCGCCTGGTCCTGGGTCCAACCCTTGGCGTGCATGCCGGTGTCGACCACCAGCCGCACCGCGCGCCACATGTCGTAGGCGAGCTGACCCATGCGATCAAAGGGATCGTCGTACAGGCCCATGTCGTAGCCCAGGCGCTCGGCGTACAGGCCCCAGCCCTCGCCGTACGCGGTGAAATAGCCGACCCGGCGGAACATCGGCACGTCCGGCAGCTCCATGCCGCGGGCGAACTGGAAGTGGTGCCCCGGCACCGCCTCGTGCAGCGACAGCGCCATCATTTCCCACTTCGGCCGGACTTCGGGTTTGTACAGGTTGACGTAGTAGTAACCGGCGCGGCTGCCATCGACCGCGCCGGGCTGGTAGTACGCGGTGGTGGTGTCGGGGGCGATGTTGTCGGGAATCGCCCGCACCCCATAAGGCAGGCGCGGGATCATCCTGGAGATCTTCACCAGCTCCGGGTCGATGCGCTTGGACATCGCCTGGTAGGCCTCGAGCAGTTCCTCGGGGGTCTGGTAGAAGAACTCCGGCGCGGTCCGCAGGTGCTCGAAGAACTCGGTCAGGCTGCCGTCGAAGCCGACCTCGGCCTTGACCTGCTCCATTTCGGCGCGGATGCGCGCGACCTCGCCCAGGCCGATCTGGTGTATCTCGTCGGCGGTCAGGTCGGTGGTGGTGAAGTGGCCGGCGAGGAAATCGTAGTACTCGGCGCCATCGGGCAGATCCGCCGCGGCGATGGTCTGGCGCGAGCCCGGCAGGTATTCGTCCTCGAAAAACGCGGCGAAGTCGCGATACGCCGGCACCACGTGTTCGCTGATCACCGCGCGCGCCTGGGCCCGCAGCGCCTCGCGCTCGGACGCCGAAATGCTCTCGGGCATATCGGTGAAAGGCTTGTAGAACGGACTTTGCGCCGGGTCCTCGACGATCTGCGCGTCGATCTGGCCGGTCACGCGCTGCATCAGCACCTGCGGCGGGGTGTTGCCGGCCTCCAGCCCTTCGCGCATCAGCGTGGTGGTCTGCTCGACCATGGTCGGCACCGCCTCCAGGCGCGCGAGCCAGTCGCGGTAGTCCTGGGCGCTGGCGAACGGCAGCACCTCGGCAATGCCCTCGGCGTTCTGGACGCCGCCGCGCTGGTTCAGCGGCCGCTGCCATTCGTTGTACTTCTGCCTTTGCACCGCGCGCTCGAGCTGCCATTCGAACACGTCGTAGCTGAGCTGGTCCTGGGCTGTGAGGGCGTCGCCGTCGATCGCGCGCAGCCGCTGCAGCGCCGCGCGGTCGGCCGCCTGGCGGGCGCGGATCGCCTCAAGGCTCAGGTCGGTCCAGCGGTCGTTGTAGCGCTTGTCGCCGCGATAGCTGGCGATCTCCGGGCTTTCTCGCAGGCCACGCTCCCATTCGTCCTGGAACAGCTGGTGCAGGGTCTGGCTGGCCGGCGCAACGGCGGGTACAGGCGCTCTTTCCGAATGGGCCAGCGCCGGCGCGGCTGTCAGTGCGGTCGCGATGGCGACGGTGAGCAGCAGGGATCGGATCAAGGCGCAACCTCCGGTGGACGTAGCGGCCGAGTCTAACGCGTCAAGACATTGCGCCTCATGGCGAAAGTCGTGGCATCCGGTAGAGCCGAACTTGCTCGGCTGCTCTTGTCCCCCACACGCCCGAACAGGCAGCCGAGCAAGCTCGGCTCTACCGGCCAGAGAAGCAGCCGAGCAAGCTCGGCTCTACGGGTCAGGCCGTGTCGGCGCTGGTGGTGAAGCTCTCGCCACAGCCGCACTCGTCGGCGGCGTTCGGGTTGCGGAACACGAACTGCTCGCCGAGGCGCTGCTTGACCAGGTCGATCCGGGTGCCGTCGACCAGCGGCAGGCTGGTGTCGTCGACGTAGATGCGTACGCCGTCCTGCTCGAACACGTGGTCGCCCTCGCGCTGGTCCCGGGCCAGGTCGGCGATATGCTGCCAGCCGGAGCAACCGGTCCGGGTCACCCCGAAACGCAGACCCAGCGCCTCCGGCGTTTCCACCAGGTAACGCTGGACGCGGGCAAGGGCGGCGGGGCTGAGACTGACGGTCATGTACGACTCCACTGATTCGGTACGCGGTTCGGTATGCGGTTGGTTCGCTATGGCCTTGGTCGCCGGATGCGGAACCGCGAGCCAGTCGACCGCGCGAACGAGACAATCATTGTAGCGGCGGTGCCCTGAAGGCTCCGGTAAACTCCGACCTCTCCCATATCGGCCCGATCAGGCCAGGATTCAAGGTATGACGGTGGTCAGCGTCGAACACGCGCTCACGGGCAAGATGCCCGCCGGTGGCGAAGTCACGGTCCGCGGCTGGGTCCGCACCCGGCGCGATTCCAAGGCGGGGCTGAGCTTCGTCAACGTCAGCGATGGCTCCTGCTTCGCGCCGATTCAGGTGGTCGCGCCCAACTCGCTGCCCAACTACGAATCCGAGGTGAAGCACCTCACCGCCGGCTGCTCGGTGATCGCCACCGGCACGCTGGTGCAGTCGCAGGGCCAGGGACAGTCATTCGAGATCCAGGCCGCGAGCATCGAAGTGGTCGGCTGGGTCGACGACCCTGAAACCTACCCGATCCAGCCCAAGGCGCACTCGCTGGAGTTCCTGCGCGAGGTCGCGCATCTTCGGCCACGCACCAACCTGTTCGGCGCGGTCACGCGTATCCGCCACTGCCTCGCGCAGGCGGTGCACCGGTTCTTCCACGAGCACGGCTACTACTGGATCAGCACGCCGATCGTGACCACCAGCGACGCCGAGGGCGCCGGCCAGATGTTCCGCGTATCGACGCTGGACCTGGCCAACCTGCCGCGCGACAAGAGCGGCGCGGTCGACTTCTCGCGCGACTTCTTCGGCCGGGAAGCGTTTTTGACCGTGTCCGGCCAGCTCAACGTCGAGGGTTACTGCCTGGCGCAGAGCAAGGTCTACACCTTTGGCCCGACCTTCCGCGCCGAGAACAGCAACACCACCCGGCACCTGGCCGAGTTCTGGATGGTCGAGCCGGAGATCGCCTTCGCCGACCTGATGGAGAACGCGCAGGTCGCCGAGGACTTCCTCAAGTACCTGTTCCGCGCGGTGCTCGACGAGCGCGGCGACGACATGGCATTCATCGCACAGCGCGTGCAGCAGGACGCGGTAACGCGGCTGGAGGCGTTCATCAACGCGCCGTTCGAGCGCATCCAATACAGCGAGGCGATCGACCTGCTGCAGAAGTCCGGGCACAAGTTCGAGTTCCCGGTCGAATGGGGCCTGGACCTGCAGACCGAGCACGAGCGCTGGCTGACCGAGCAGCACGTCGGGCGTCCGGTGGTGGTCTACGACTATCCCGAGCACATCAAGGCGTTCTACATGCGCCTGAACGACGACGGCAGGACCGTCGCGGCGATGGACGTGCTGGCGCCGGGCATCGGCGAGATCATCGGCGGTGCGCAACGCGAGGAGCGCCTGGACGTGCTGGATTCGCGGATGGCGCAGTTCGGCCTGGATGCCGAACACTACGGCTGGTATCGCGACTTCCGGCGCTACGGCACGGTGCCGCACTCCGGCTTCGGCCTCGGCTTCGAACGGCTGGTGGTGTATGTCTGCGGCTTGTCCAACATCCGCGACGCGATCCCCTACCCGCGCGCGCCGGGCAGCGCGGAGTTCTGACGTGGCGTGCAAGGTGGTCCGAAGGACGCCCTGCCGCACCGCTCTTCCTTCTGCGCCTTTGCGACCTTTGCGGACAAAAAATGCCTGAGACCCCATGATCCTGTTCTTTGCCCTTGTCAGCCTGTCGCTCGCCATCGCCGGCGCGACCGCGTTCGTGATCTTCTGGCCGCTGGCGCTGGTGCATATCCGCGATTGCCATCCGGCAGTGCAGGCCGAACTCGGCGTCGGTGCCTTTCTCAATCCGGTTGCCCTGCTGTGGCTGCTGCGCGGCGGCTACCGCCGTACCGGCGACCGCAACCTCAGCGGCCTGGCGACGCCGGCGCGGCTCGCGCTGATGACGATCATCGCCGGCCTGATCGGGGCCGGCATCCTGTGGCTGCTTTCGACGGTGCTGTCATGAGTGAACGATTCGAGGAATGGTGGCTGGCGACGCTCGGCCGCACCGTAGTCTGGGCCCGCCTGCGTGTACTGCAGGCCGGCACTGCCGAGGTGTTCGACAGTGACGGCAACACCCTGCCCTACGACAGCGAGGACAGCGCCCGCGCCGCGCTGATGGACGCCGAGTTCGTGGCGCTCGATGGGCTCGACGCGCACGACGCGCACGATCGCGGACTGGCGCTGGAGGAGCTGGCTCCGCCGCAGGGCGAGGACGATGACGCGCTGCGCCCACTGATGATGCAGAAGCTGCCGCAACCGCGGCACTGACGCGCCGGGCTGGACCGACGTTCCCGCCCCGCCACCCAGACATTCGGGAGACGACACATGGACCTGGACCTGACCGGCAAGCATGCGCTGGTGTGCGGCGCCTCCGAAGGCATCGGCTGCGCCGCCGCCCATGAACTGGCCTTGCTGGGCGCCGATGTCACCGTCCTGGCCCGCCGGCCCGAGGCACTCAAGGCGGTGGTGGCGGCCTTGCCGTGCACCGATCGCCAGCGGCACGACTGGATCGCCGCGGACATGGGTGACACCGAGGCGCTGCGCAGCCAGGTCGAGTCGCTTGCAGCCGGCCACACGGTGCACATCCTGGTCAACAACACCGGCGGCCCACCCGGCGGACCGGTCAGCAGCGCGGCCGCCGCCGCATTCCTGGACGCCTTCGGCAAACACCTGCTCGCCAGCCATGCGCTGGTGCAGACGGTGCTGCCCGGCATGCAGCAGGCGAACTGGGGCCGCATCGTCAACGTGGTCTCGACCTCGGTGAAGGAGCCGATCGCCGGCCTGGGCGTGTCCAACACCACGCGCGGCGCGGTGGCGGGCTGGGCCAAGACCCTCTCGCGCGAACTCGCCGCGCAAGGCATCACCGTCAACAACGTGCTGCCGGGATTCACCGAAACCGGACGCATCGCGCAGATCGTCGGCGACCGCGCCCGCGCGACCGGCCAGTCCGAGCAGGCGGTCGCCGACGCCATGCGCAGCACCGTACCGGCCGCACGCTTTGCCCGGCCCGAGGAGACCGCCGCGGCTATCGCGTTCCTGTGCTCGCCGGCGGCGGCCTACATCAACGGCGTCAGCCTGGCGGTCGATGGTGGGCGGATGCAGTCGATCTGACGGCATGGTTGCAGGAGCGGCTTCAGCCGCGATCCGCAATGATCAACTCCGCGTCGGTCACAGATCGCGGCTGAAGCCGCTCCTACAGTTCGTCCGGCGCCCGCGTTAAGCTTGTCCGATGCGCCTGGCACACTGGATAGACGGCACTCCTCGCGATCCCGCCGACGGCCGCTGGTTGGAGGTGTTCGATCCGGCCAGCGGCCGTCGCTATGCCGAAGTGGCTGCGGGCGACGCGACCGTTGTCGAGGACGCCATCCAGGCGGCCGAGCGCGCATTCCCGGGCTGGTCGGGACTGCCCAACAGCGAGCGCGCGCGCTGGCTGGAAAAGCTCGCCGATGCGCTCGAGGCGCGGCTGGAGTCCTTCGCCCAGGCCGAGTCGCGCGACGGGGGCAAACCGATGAAGCTTGCACGCGAGGCCGAGATCCCGCGTGCGATCGCCAACCTGCGCTTCTTCGCACACGCCGCCACCCAGTTCGCCAGCGAGTCGCACCACGGCCAGGCCGGGCTGAACTACACCCTGCGCCGGCCGCTCGGCGTGGTCGCCACGATTTCGCCGTGGAACCTGCCGCTGTACCTGTTCACCTGGAAGATCGCGCCGGCGCTCGCGGCCGGCAACACCGTGGTGGCCAAGCCCTCGGAGGTCACCCCGGTCACGGCGACCATGCTCGGTGAACTTGCCGCGCAGATCGGCTTTCCCAAGGGCGTGCTCAACGTCGTCCACGGACTGGGTCCGGAGGTCGGCGAGCCGCTGGTGACACATTCAAAGGTGCATGCGGTGTCGTTCACCGGCAGCACCGCGGTCGGTCGGCGCATTGCCGGTCTGGCCGGCCCGTTGCTGAAGAAGGTTTCGCTGGAACTCGGCGGCAAGAACCCGACCCTGGTGTTCGCCGACAGCGATTGGCGCATGCACCTGGACACCATCGTGCGCTCGGCGTTCCAGAACTCCGGCCAGATCTGCCTGTGCGGCTCGCGGCTGCTGGTCGAGCGTCGCGTCTACATCGAGTTCCGTGATGCGCTGGTCGAACATGCGCTCACGCTGCGCGTCGGCGACCCGATCGACGAGGACAACCAGCTCGGCCCGCTGGTCTCGCAGGCGCACTTCGACAAGGTGCTGGCTGCCCTCGCCCGTGCCCGCGAGGAAGGCGGCAAGGTGCTGTGTGGCGGCACCGCACTGGACCGTCCCGGCTGGTTCGTCGCCCCTACGGTGATTGAGAACCTAGGCCCCGACTGCGCGAGCAACCGCGAAGAAATCTTCGGGCCGGTGGTGACGCTGCAGCCGTTCGACGACGACGATCATGCGCTAGCGCTGGCCAATACCGGCGACTACGGCCTGGCCGCCTCGGTGTGGACCCGCGACCTCAACCGTGCGCATCGCTTCGGCGCCGAGTTGTGCGTCGGCATGGTCTGGATCAACACCTGGCTGCAGCGCGACCTGCGCACGCCCTTCGGCGGCAGCGGCGCCTCGGGGCTGGGCCGCGAGGGCGGCTTCGAGGCGATGCGGTTCTTCACCGAGGCGCGCAACGTCGGCATCTACCTGGAGTCCTGAATGAAGAAAACGTCCGTAATCGACCTGCTGGGGGTGCTGCGCACCGTCGGCTACGCCAGTGCCCTGCTGGCCGCGGCGGTGGCGATCGGCGTCTGGTTGCTGGGCATGCAGTGGCCGGTGGCGCGGCTGTTCGCGACCGCGCTCACTCCGTGGATCCTGTCGGGGTTGATGCTGGCCTGGGTCTGCGGCGTGAGCCGCTGGTTCGTCCGCCGCATGAATTTCGTCAGCCCGCAGGAGTGATCAACCCATGAAATCCCTGTCCGAATTGTTGCGCAGGAACCGGGAATGGGCCGAGCGCGTCAACGCCGAAGACCCCGGCTTCTTCGAGCGCCTGTCGCGCCAGCAGGCCCCGAAATTCCTGTGGATCGGCTGCTCCGATTCGCGGGTGCCCGCCAACCAGATCATCGACGTGGCGCCGGGCGAGGTGTTCGTCCACCGCAACATCGCCAATGTCGTGGCCCATACCGACCTGAACTGCCTTTCGGTCATCCAGTTCGCGATCGACGTGTTGAAGGTCGAGCACATCCTGGTGGTCGGCCACTATGGTTGCGGCGGCGTGCACGCGGCGCTGCACCGCAAGCGGGTGGGCTTGGCCGACAACTGGATCCGTCACGTGACCGACGTCGCCGAAAAGCATGCCTCGGCCCTGCGCACCTTCGCCGACGAGGAGATCCAGCACGATCGCCTGTGCGAGTTGAACGTGCTCGAACAGGTGGTGAACGTCTGCCACACCACGGTCGTGCGCGACGCGTGGAGCCGCGGCCAGGCGCTGTCGGTGCACGGTTGGGTCTACACCCTGCGCGATGGCCGGGTGCACGACCTGGGGGTCGATGTCGATACTGGCGACCGGTTGCCGGACATCTACACCGACGCGCTGGCGCGCATCCAGTCCGATCGCGAAGACCGCTGAGCATGGAATACCGCTGCAACATGAACACCCCACAGGAGCCGCACGATGGCTGACGCGATCCACGCCCCCGGCGCACCCGCGCCGGTCGGCCTGTACCCGCACGCACGCCGCATCGGCGAGTTGCTGTTCCTGTCCGGCATAGGCCCGCGCGACCCGGCCAGCAACGCCATCGCCGGCAATGTGCACGACGCCGAAGGCCGCCTGGTCGACTACGACGTCCGATCCCAGACCCGCGCGGTGTTCGCCAACGTGCGCGCGGTGCTGGAAGCCAGTGGCGCGCGCTGGGAGGATCTGGTCGACGTGACCGTCTACCTCACCGACATGGCGCGCGACTTCAAGGCCTACAACGCGATCTGGGCCGAGCATTTTCCCGATGCCGGCGCCGCCCCGTGCCGCACCACGCTCGGCATCAACGCACTGCCGACCCCGATTGCGATCGAACTCAAATGCATCGCCCGACTGAAGGACTGACATCCGATGCGCCCCTGTAGGAGCGGCTTCAGCCGCGATCTTCGGCCCCGGAATGTCCATCGCGGCTGAAGCCGCTCCTACGAAGGCAACGACGAGAAACCGACATGTCCCTTCCTGCACCGTTCAACCTGCAAGCCTGGATCGACGAAAATCGGCACCTGCTGAAGCCGCCGGTCGGCAACAAATGCATGTTCGACGGCGATTTCATCGTAATGGCGGTCGGCGGGCCCAACCAACGCACCGACTATCACGTCGACGAAGGCCCGGAGTGGTTCTACCAGCTGGAAGGCGAGATGGTGCTCAAAGTGCAGGAGGACGGGAGGGTGCGCGACATCCCGATCCGCGCCGGCGAGACCTTCCTGTTGCCGCCACGCGTCCCGCATTCGCCCCAGCGCATGGCCAACTCGGTCGGCCTGGTGATCGAGCGCAAGCGCCTGGCGCACGAGGTCGACGGCCTGATGTGGTTCTGCGAGCGCTGCAACACCAAGCTGTACGAGGAGTTCTTCCAGCTGCACGACATCGAGCAGGATTTCCCGCCGGTGTTCGAGCGCTTCTACTCCTCCCGTGAACACCGCACCTGTGGCAATTGCGGGCATCTGAATCCGGCGCCTGACAAGTACGACGCGCCGGATGCCTAAGAGCTTCTGACGCGGATCGACGCGGATGAAACGCGGATAAAGCGGATAAGGATTAGAACCTGGAGCGGTAAAACGGTGGCACCCGTGGTTTCGATTC
>JAHWKC010000074.1 GCA_019348095.1 Pseudomonadota bacterium
TCTTGCCCTTCACCGCGCCGTTGGTGAACTGCTCGACGTACTCCTCGGACACGCGCGCGGCACGCTCGAGCAGGCGGCTGTGCAGGTAGAACACGTCGCCCGGATAGGCTTCGCGACCCGGCGGGCGCTTGAGCAGCAGCGAAATCTGGCGATAGGCAACGGCCTGCTTGGACAGGTCGTCATAGACGATCAGCGCGTCTTCGCCGCGGTCCATGAAGTACTCGCCCATGGTGCAGCCCGAGTAGGCGCTGATGTACTGCATCGCGGCCGATTCGGAGGCGGTCGCGGCCACCACGATCGTGTGGGCCAGCGCGCCGTTCTCTTCCAGGCGGCGCACCACGTTCGCCACCGAGCTGGCCTTCTGGCCGATCGCGACGTACACGCATTTGATGCCGGTGCCCTTCTGGTTGATGATCGCGTCGATCGCCAGGGCCGACTTGCCGGTCTGGCGGTCACCGATTATCAACTCGCGCTGGCCGCGGCCGATCGGGATCATCGAGTCGACCGTCTTGTAACCGGTCTGCACCGGCTGATCGACCGACTTGCGCCAGATCACGCCGGGGGCGACGCGCTCCACAGGCGCGGTCAGGGTGGCGGTGATCGGGCCCTTGCCATCGATCGGCTCGCCCAGCGCATTGACCACGCGGCCGAGCAGCTCCGGGCCGACCGGCACCTCGAGGATGCGGCCGGTGGTCTTGGCCACATCGCCCTCGCGCAGGTGCTCGTACTCGCCCAGCACCACCGCGCCGACCGAGTCGCGCTCCAGGTTCAGCGCCAGTGCGAAGCTGGACGCTCCGTCTTCAGTGCCGGGCAACTCGACCATCTCGCCCTGCATCACGTCGGCCAGGCCGTGGATGCGCACGATGCCGTCGGCCACCGAGGTGACCGAGCCTTCATTGCGCGCCTCGGCGGTCAGCTTGACCTTCTCGATGCGGGTCTTGATGAGTTCGCTGATTTCGGACGGGTTGAGCTGGGAGGTTGCCATTGTCGTTTCCTTGTCGTGCGTCGCGAACTGCGGCGCGCGGGGTGCTTTAATTTCGTATCGAGAATCGAGAACGGCAAAACTTGAAAGTGGCCAAGGCCGATGGCGCCAGGAACTGGCTTTTGCCGCTTTCTGTTTTCCTGTTTCCTATTCCCGCTTCATCAATTGGCCAGCGCGGTCCGCAGGCGGGCAAGCTTGCCTTTGAGCGAGCCGTCGATCACCACGTCGCCGGCGTCGATCAGCGCGCCGCCGATCAACGACTCGTCGATCGCGGTTTCGATCTCGACCTCGCGGCCGAAACGCTGCCTGAGCGCCATCCGGATCGACTCGAGCTCCGCTGCCGGCAGTTCGCCCGCGGTGGTGACGCGGGCCTTGACCACGCGGTCGGCGTCGGCGCGCAACTCCTCGAACAACCCGGCGATCTCCGGCAGCAGCGGCAGGCGGCGGTTGTCGGCGAGCAGCGTCAGGAAGCGCGCGAAGGTCTCGCCGCTGTCATCGGCGGCCAGCAAGGTCACCGCATCGCCCGGCGCCAGTTGCGGATGGCCGAGCAGCGCATGCACCTGCGGATCGGCGGCCACGCGCGCGGCGAACGCGAGCGCACGCGACCACTGTTCGGTGCGACCGGCCTGGTCGGGACCGTCCCCACGCGACAGCGCGAACGCGGCGCGGGCGTAGGGGCGGGCGAGGGTCAGGGGCTGGCTCATGGCGTGCTCAGATTTCCGCCGCGAGCTCGTCGAGCAACGCCTTGTGGGCACTGGCGTCGATCTCGCGCCGCAGCAGCTTCTCGGCGCCGCTCACCGCCAGCGCCGACACCTGGCGGCGCAGGTCCTCGCGGGCACGGTTGCTGGCCGCCTCGATCTCGGCCACCGCCAGCGCCTTCTGCCGCTCGGCTTCGGTGATGGCTTCGTTCTTGGCGTGCTCGACGATCTGGCCGGCCCGCTGGTGCGCCTGGTCGATGATCTCGTTGGCCTTGCCACGCGCCTCGCGCAGCGCCGCGTCGACCTGCTCCTGCGCCTGGGCCAGGTTCTTCTGGCTCTGGTCGGCCGCGGCCAGTCCTTCGGCGATCTTCTTCTGGCGCTCTTCGATCGCGCTCAGCAGCGGCGGCCAGATCTTGGTCGCGATGATCCAGATCAAACCGGCAAACGCCAGCGCCTGGGCGATGAGGGTGAAATTGATATTCATGCGTAACGTTCTGCCAGAGGTGCTGGGTCGGAGGCGTGCGGGGTCGCCCGCCCCCTTGTCCGTACCGACGGGCCGCCGGAAGGCAGCCCGTCATGGCACGACCGGAGCGTGCCGGCCGGCTTAGCCGGCGAGGAGGGCCAGCTGCTCGGTGAACACGGTCACCAGCGGGTTGGCGAACGCCAGCAGCAGCGCCACCGCGACGGTGATGATGAACGCGGCGTCGATCAGGCCGGCGGTGATGAACATGCGGACCTGCAGGACCGGGATCAGCTCCGGCTGACGCGCGGCGGACTCGAGGAACTTGCCGGACATGATCGCCAGACCGAGACCGGCACCGAGCGCGGCCAGGCCGATCATGATGCCGACGGCCAGTACGGTGGAAGCCTGGACTTGGGCGAGGTTGGCGAGGATGGATTCCATGGTTTTCTCCGAATCGTGCTTGAGGTTGAACGTTGAGGGATGAAGCGAACTTTGGACCGGCACACTTGCTTGAAGCCGGGGATTACAGGTTGAGCGCGCCGGGAGCGATCAGTGCGTGTCTTCCGACAGGCTCAGGTAGACGATCGACAACATCATGAAGATGAAGGCCTGCAGGGGGATGACCAGCAGATGGAACAGCATCCAGCCCAGGCCGAACAGGCCACCGGCGAATGCGCCGATAATGCCCGCGCCGCCGAGCACCCAGATCAGCAGGAACACGATCTCGCCGCCGAACATGTTGCCGAACAGTCGCATCGCCAGCGAGATCGGCTTGCTGACCCACTCCACGATATTGAGGATCAGGTTGAACGGCACCATCCACTTGCCGAACGGCGCGGTCAAAAATTCCTTGGTGAAACCGCCCAGGCCCTTGGAGCGCAGGGCGAAGAACAGCATCAGGAAGAACACGCTGATCGACATGCCAAGCGTGGCGTTGACGTCGGCGGTCGGCACCGGCTTCCAGTAGTGCACGCCGACCCAGGTCAGCGGGACCGCGATGAAGTCCGCCGGGATCATCTTGATGAGGTTCATCATGAGGATCCAGAAGAACAGCGTGATGGCGATCGGGGTCACCAGCTTGCTGCTTCCGTGGTAGGTGTCCTTGGCCTGGCGGTCGACGAACTCCAGGCAGATCTCGACGAACGCCTGCCACTTGCCCGGCACGCCGGCGGTCGCACGGCGGGTGGCCATCCAGAAACTGAATACGATCAGCAGGCCCATCAACACCGAAGTGATGAGCGTGTCCAGGTGCAACGTCCAGAAGGCGCCCTCGCCGATCGGCGCGGTCAGGTTCTGGAGGTGGTGCTGGATGTACCCGGTGGGCGTCAGCTCTTGCTCGACCGCCATGCGTCCTGAACCCCGATAGAAAATTTTTTAGATGTTTGAATTCTGAAAATCCGGCCCGAGACCGGCTTCGCGCAGGATCAGCGCCGGGCTGTGGCGAGCATCTGCGCGATCAACGCGACCACGATGCCCAGCAGCAGCGGCAGCGGCGGCAAGCGCCAGACAGCCAGACCCAGCAACAACATCACCACCACCAGCAACCACTTCGACACCACGCCCGCAAACCAGCGGACCATCACCACGTTGGCCGGCTGGATACCGCCGCCGACCATCAGTCGAGCCGCGACCGCGCCGCCCAGCAGCATCGCACCGCCGCCGACCAGGACCGCCGCGGCGTGCGGCACTCCCCTGGCGAGGAATACCAGCGCCAGCAGCGCGGTCGTGCCGGCCTGCCAGGCAAGCGCGCGCAATGCCAGGCGACGGCCTGCAGACAATGGATCGTGCATGCGGACCCGTCGTAGGAGGCGGACACCAGAGCGCCCGGGTAAGCCGCAGAATTATAAAGGGCGCGCGCAGAAGCGGCAACCGACCCGCTGCGCCGCGGTCGCGCCGGTCGCCGCGATAGCCGTCCGCTATGGAACGGCGGAAGAACCGCAGCGATTGCACCGCCTGTTCCGCCCGGAAGATCCGATGGAACCTTTCCGCCGAAGGCGGGTCAGAGCCTGGGAACGCTCCGCCTCTCTCTCCTCGTCAATGGCAAAGACAGCGGTGGGTTCAAGAAGCCCCGGCCCCGGCCGGGGTTTCGCTTTTTCCGGCCTCTCGCAATACGGGAGGCCCGCGTTTCATAGGAGCGGCCCATGGCCGCGATGGAAACCGGGCCACCGCGCCTGTCAGATTCGCCTTCGCGCCGATGGGGCGCCCCTACAGGTGTTGCAGGTAGCCGCGATGCGCCGTTGTAGGAGCGGGCCATGCCCGCGATTGCATCAGGCGTAGTAGAGCGTTCGCGCCCATGGGGCGCTCCTACGACGGGGAGGCTATTGCACGCGGCGGCGCAGGTAGTTGAGCAGGTCGATGCGGGTGATCAGGCCGAGGAAGCGGGCGCCGTCGGTGATGATCGCGACGTGGCCGCGGTCGAACACCGGCAGCAGCGATTCGATCGGGGAGCGCACGTCGATCTTGTCGAGCTTGCTGACCATCGCGGTGGAGATCGGGTCGCGGAAGCGGTCCTCGTCGCCGTAGACGTGCAGCAGCGCGTCGGACTCGTCGATGATGCCGACGATGGTATCGCCGTCCATCACCGGCAGTTGCGAGACGTCGTACAGCTTCATGCGCTGGTAGGCGGTGACCAGCAGGTCGGTCGGGGCGACCACGACGGTGTCGCGCTGCGAATACGGGCGCAGGATCAGATCGCGCAGATCGCCGTGCTGCTCGCGCTCGATGAAGCCGTTGTCGAGCATCCAGTAGTCGTTGTACATCTTGGAGATGTACTTGTTGCCGGTGTCGGGCACCAGCACCAGCACCTTCTTCGGGTCGGTCTGCTCGCGGCAGTACCGCAGCGCCGCCGCCAGCAGGGTGCCGGTGGAGGAGCCGCCGAGGATGCCTTCCTTTTCCAGCAGCTCGCGCGCGGTCAGGAAGCTGTCCTTGTCGGAGATCGCGTAGGCCTTCTTGACCCGGCTGAAGTCGGAGATGCTGGGCAGGAAGTCCTCGCCGATGCCCTCGACCATCCAGCTGGCGGACTTGTCGCTGAGGGTGCCCTCGTTGATGTATTCGGTCAGGATCGAACCGGCCGGGTCGGCCAGGATCAGCTCGGTGTGCGGGGATTTTTCCGCGAAGCAGCGCGACAGGCCGGTCATGGTGCCGGAGCTGCCGCAGCCGAACACGATCGCGTCCAGCCCGCCTACCTCGGCCATCTGCTGCAGGATCTCCGGGCCGGTGCCGAACTCGTGCGCGGCCGGGTTGTCGGGGTTGCCGAACTGGTTGATGAAGTACGCGCCCGGGGTCTCGCGCGCGAGCCGTTCGGCCATGTCCTGGTAGTAGTCGGGATGGCCCTTGGCCACGTCCGAGCGGGTCAGCAGCACCTGCGCGCCCATCGCCTTGAGGTTGAAGATCTTCTCGCGGCTCATCTTGTCGGGCACCACGAGGATCAGCTTGTAGCCCTTCTGCTGGGCGACCAGCGCCAGCCCGAGGCCGGTGTTGCCGGCGGTGCCCTCCACCAGGGTGTCGCCGGGGCTGATGTCGCCGCGGGCCTCGGCCGCCTCGATCATCTTCAGGCCGATGCGGTCCTTGATCGAGCCGCCGGGGTTCTGCGATTCGAGCTTGAAGTACAGCTCGCAGACGCCGGCGTCGATGCGCTGCGCCTTGACGATCGGGGTGCCACCGATCAGCTCGAGTACGGAGTGGTGGATGCTCATGCGGTCGGGTTCCTGCGCCGCGGGCAGCGCGGCGGACCGCGTGGATTCTACTAGGGCGGCCGGGATCGGGGATCCCGGACGCACCCGCGTCTTTGTGGGAGCGGCTTCAGCCGCGATCGACGACCGGCGCGAGCGGCCAAGCATCCGATCGCGGCTGAAGCCGCTCCTACAGGCGTGGGTGGGGGTCGTTGGTGTTGCGGGATTGGCCGGTGGCGGACGGTGACGGCCCGACGAGGGAAACCGTCACCGCCCGCATTTGAACGGACCGGTGCGAGGACGGTCAGTGCGCGCGCGCGGCGTACATCCGGACCAGGCGGTCCTTGGCGGCGAGCTTCTCGCGCTTCATCTGGGACAAGGTGGTGTCGTCGACCGGCAGCACCCCCAGTTCGGCGTCCATGACCTTCTTGTCCAGCTTCTGGTGGTGTTGGTAGAGCTGCTTGAATTCGGGGTCGCCCTTTATGAGTGCGTCGATCTCGGGTTGCGGCTGTTCTTCGAACATGGAGCCTCCTTCAGCACGAATGCAAAACGCCCCGGCCGGGAGGGCCGAGGCGTTGCGGGGTTCATCAGGGGCGCCAGGCGCGACGTGCGGCCCGAGGTGCAGCCATTCCCGCAGGCCGACCGCGGCGCGGTGCGCGGCGGCGGGCTCCTGCGAAATCTGGGGCTGGGTCATCGGCCTGGCTCTTCACCACGCGGTGTGGGCCGCCTGGTTGAGACCGACCCTACTCCTCCGCCCCGGGGCCGGCAAGCGCCAAAAACCGGTTTCGACCGCGCACCTCGATCCGGCGCCGGCCGCAGCTGCCGGCCCGGCTTGGGCGGCGCCGGATTCAGTTAACTGAGTTGCTGTTGAACCGAGGCCCCGGGACATGGAAACGCTCCTCGGGCATCCTGCGGCTCCGGTAGAGCCGAGCTTGCTCGGCTGCGCGCGCGCCCGGGAAAACGCGTTGCCGCCGTGGTGCCGCCGAGCAAGCCCGGCTCTACGGATGCGCCGTCCGCACGACCTCGGGCCGCCGGTCGCGGCTACTCGCCCGTCAGGATCACCTCGACCCGGCGGTTGCGGGCGCGGCCCGGGGCGCTGGCGTTGTCGGCCACCGGCTGGTCGGCGCCCAGTCCGACCGCCTCGACACGGGAGCCGCCGATTCCGGCGCCGTTCAGCACAGCACGCACGGCATCGGCGCGCCGCTGCGACAAGGCGAGGTTCGTCTCGGCACTGCCACGGCTGTCGGTGTGGCCTTCCACCACAATGGACCCGGGTGGTCCCGGCTGCAGGTAGATCGCCAGGGCTCGGACGCTGGCTTCGGCCGATGGCGTCAGGCGCGACTGCCCCGAGGCGAACGCGTCGCCCGACAGGCTGAAGACTTCGCCGCGCGCATCGCGGATGGACGCGGGCAGCTTGCCGCCGGCCATGAGCTCGGCCTCCTGCCGTGCCAGGGCTGCTTCACGCTCGCGTGCGGCCTCGAGCCGGGCCACCTGTGCTCCGGCGACGCCCTCCAGCGCGGCCTCGACATCCTGCATCGCCGTCGCATCGACCGCCGCCTGCTCGCGCAGGCGGGCGGCTTCCTCGGCCTGCACCTGGGCCTGGATGCGCAGCCGCTCCGCTTCTGCGCGGGCGCGGGCGGCGTCGCGGCGGCTGGCTTCGACCAGCAGTTCGCTGCGCTCGCGGTCGAGCCGGTCGATCTCGCGCTGCATTGCCTGGGTGCGCGCGGTGGCCTCGGCAACCGTGACCCGGCGTTCGGCGACGTAGCGCGCGGCCTCACGCTCCTGGCGGCTGGCCTCGGCCAGGGCGGCGATCGCCTGGCGTGCCTGCAGGCGCTCGTAGGCGGCGAAGGTGCCGAGCTCGGCGTCGGCCTCCAGCGCGGCCAGGCGCTGCGACAGCGCGGCGGTCGCAGCGTCCTGGGCTTGCGCCGGGGCGGTGGCAGCGGCGAGCAGCAGCGCGCAGAGCGCGCCGGTGATGGCAGTCGGGCACTTCATTGGTCGTCTCCGGTCTGCAGGCGCTGGCGAAGCTCGGCGAGCTCGGCCTGGCGCTGGGCGAGTTCGGCGCTGGCAAGGGCTTCGCGGCTGCGGGCGTAGGCCAGGTCGGCGTCGGCGCTGGCGGCCAGCGCCAGGCGCCGGGCGTCGTCCTCGCGGTCGTCGGCCATCGCGCCCTGGGCGCGGGCCAGGGCCTCGCGCGCATTGGCGATCTCCCGCGACGCGTAGTGATCGGCATCGGCGCCGGCGGCGCGGACCAGCGCCTGCTGCGCGTTGGAAAGCTCGGCGGTCGGCGGCGGCAACGTGGCGCAGGCGCTCAACGCCAAAGCGAGAACCAGGGCCAGCAGCAGCGAATATATTTGTGCGAAGCTTGTCTTCATTGGGGTGCCGTGGTGATGGAGGGCCGTTCAGGACTTCTCGCGGCCATTGTGGTCAAGCCGGCGGCGCGCTTGCAACGATACGCCGCCGTGAACCAGAGGAGCGTGCATGGACATCGGCTATTTCCTGAAGCTGATGACGGAGAAGAATGCCTCGGACATGTTCCTGAGCACCGGCGCCCCGGTGCACATCAAGGTCGAAGGCAAGCTTTATCCGTTGGGCAACACCGGCCTGCCGCTGGGCATGGTCAAGAAGATCGCCTACTCGCTGATGGACGAAGGCCAGGTGCCGCTGTTCGAGCGCGACCTGGAACTGAACATGGCGCTGGCGCTGCCCGACACCGGCCGCTTCCGGGTCAACGTGTTCAAGCAGCGCGGCGAGGTCGGCCTGGTGATCCGCGCCATCCGCAGCGTGATCCCGAGCATCGAGGAGCTGCAGCTGCCGCAGGTGCTCAAGGACATCATCATGGCGCCGCGCGGGCTGGTGCTGATCGTCGGCTCGACCGGTTCGGGCAAGTCGACCACCCTGGCCTCGATGATCGACTACCGCAACAGCGGCACGCCGGGGCACATCCTCACCATCGAGGACCCGATCGAATACCTGCACAAGCACAAGAAATCGATCGTCAACCAGCGCGAGGTCGGGCTGGACGGAGGGTGGGGTGCGGGCGATGAGCAGGTCACGCCACCGGCGCCACGACGTCTGCGGGATGGTGGCGTGGGGAGCCAGGACCTGGTCGACGCGACGGTCGCGAGCGACAGCGCGGGGCAGCGGGCGCTGTGGGCCTACCGCGAGCAGCACACCGAGGCGATCGGCGCCGCGGGGGTGCCGGTCAAGCTGGACGTGTCGGTGCCGACCGGCCGGCTGCCGGAGCTGTGCGACCGGCTGAATGGGGTGATCGCGGGGGTGCTCCCGGCTGCGCTGCCGATCGTGTTCGGGCACGTCAACGAGGGCAATCTTCATGTGAACGTCTTGGGCGCCGGCTCCTCGGCTACGGAGGTCACCGGCGCGGTGCTGCAGCTGGTCGCGGAGCTGTCCGGGTCGATC
>JAHWKC010000075.1 GCA_019348095.1 Pseudomonadota bacterium
GGTGCCGGCGAGCTGGCAGCTCGTCGCGAGCGCGGTCCTGCTGGTGCTCGGCCTGCTCGCCGTGGCCCTCATCGCGTGAGCGACCCGGTTGACGTGGGACGCCGCGTCCGGAAGAGTCGCTAACTGGAACACGTTCTAGTGCTGGAGGGCACGTGCGCATCGACTACACCCCGGCCCAGCAGGAGCTGCGCACGCAGCTGCGCGACTACTTCGGCAGCCTGCTGACGCCCGAGGCGAAGGACGCCATCGCGCGCGAGGGCAACGGCGGCAGGACGGTGCGCGAGATCCGGCAGAAGATGGGCGCCGACGGCTGGCTCGGCATCGGCTGGCCCATCGAGTGGGGCGGCCAGGGCCGCGGCCACATCGACCAGTGGATCTTCTTCGACGAGTCGATGCGGGCCGGCGCGCCGGTCCCGATGCTGACGATCAACACCGTCGGCCCGACGCTGATGGAGCACGGGACGCAGGAGCAGAAGGAGCGCTTCCTGCCGGCGATCCTGCGTGGGGAGATCCACTTCTGCATCGGCTACAGCGAGGCCGATGCCGGCACGGACCTGGCCTCGCTCAGCACCCGTGCGGTCGTCGAGGGGGACGAGCTGGTCATCAACGGCACCAAGCTCTGGACGTCCTACGCGCAGACCGCCGACTGGGGCGTGGCCGAGGCCGAGGGCTTCATCAAGCTGTTCGGCATGAGCAGCACCCTGTGGGCCGAGGTGAACCGCCGATAGCCAGCGTTCTTGTAGGAGCGGCTTCAGCCGCGATTGCCGGATCGGTACGTGCGCATGGGCATCCGATCGCGGCTGAAGCCGCTCCTACAAACAGCAACAGCAACAGCAAAACTCGCGGCTGAAGCCGCTCCTACCGTGTCCGGGACAACGACATGCTTGCCGACGTACTCCGCCATCTCGAGGCCCTGGTCTCCTTCGACACCCGCAATCCGCCGCGCGCGATCGATACCGGCGGGATTTTCGACTATCTGCGCGCGCACCTGCCCGGCTTCCACGTGGAGGTGCTCGACCACGGCGACGGGGCGGTGTCGATGCTGGCGGTGCGCGGCCAGCCGGCGCGGGTGTTCAACGTGCACCTGGACACGGTGCCGGCATCAAAGGCCTGGAGCGCCGACCCGCACCTGCTGCGCGTGGCCGGCGAGCGCGCGGTCGGGCTTGGCGCGTGCGACATCAAGGGTGCGGCGGCCGGGCTGCTGGCCGCGGCCGCGGTGACCACCGGCGCTGCCGCGTTCCTGTTCAGCACCGACGAGGAGGCCAACGACGCGCGCTGCATAAAAGCCTTTCTCGCGCGCGAGCACGGCTTCAGTGAGGCGATCATCGCCGAGCCGACCCGGTGCGAAGCGGTGCTGGCCCATCGCGGGATCAACTCGGTGCTGATGCGGTTCCGCGGCCACGCCGGGCACGCTTCCGGCGCCGACGCGCTGCAGGCCAGCGCGCTGCACCAGGCGATTCGCTGGGGCAGCCGCGCGCTGGACCTGGTCGAGGCCGAATCGCACCAGCGCTTCGGCGGTCTGACCGGCCTGCGCTTCAATATCGGCAGGCTCGAAGGTGGGATCAAGGCCAACATGATTGCCCCCGATGCGCAGCTGCGCTTCGGCTTCCGGCCGCTGCCGTCGATGTCGATCGATGCGCTGCACCAGCGCTTCGGCGCACTGGTCGATGCCGCCGCGATCGAGCACTACGAGGAAACCTTCCGCGGGCCGCCGTTGCCATTGGGCGACATCGCCTCGGCGGAGGATCGCCGCCTGCAGGCGCGCGACCTGGCCGAAGCGCTCGAGCTGCCGATCGGCAACGCGGTCGACTTCTGGACCGAGGCGTCGCTGTTCTCCGCCGCCGGCCTGACCGCGATCGTCTACGGCCCCGGTGACATCGCCCAGGCGCACACCGCCGACGAGTGGGTCGCGCTGGAGCAGTTACAGCGCTATGCCGAATCGCTCACCCGCATCATCGATGCCCCACCGGTTCTGTAGGAGCGGCTTCAGCCGCGATCCGGATCCGGCACGAGTACCCGAGTAACCGATCGCGGCTGAAGCCGCTCCTACAACAGACGTAAACGACCGCAATGCACAACGCCAAGGACATCCAGACCCGCCAGACCATCGTGCGCCTGCTCTCCAGCATGGCCAGCGCGAAGGAGATCCAGCAATACCTCAAGCGCTTCTCACAGCTCGACGCGGCGCGGTTTGCCGTGGTCAAGGTCGGCGGCGCGGTGCTGCGCGATGAACTCGATGCGCTGGTCTCCTCGCTCGCGTTCCTGCAGCAGGTCGGGCTGACCCCCATCGTGGTGCACGGTGCCGGTCCTCAACTCGACGAGCAGATGAAAGTTGCCGGGATCGAAAAACGCACCGTCGATGACCTGCGCGTGACCGACGCGCCGGTGCTCGCCGTGGTGCGCCAGGTGATGCGGCAGGAGAACCTGAGGCTGGTGGAAGCACTGCAGGCGCAGGGCGTGCGCGCCACCTCCATCCAGTTCGGCGTGTTCGAGGCCGCCGTGCTCGACCGCCACGTCTACGGTCTGGTCGGCAGGGTCACGCGGGTCGATACCGGCGGCATCCAGGCGGCAATCAAGGTCGGCTCGATCCCGGTGATAGCCTCGTTGGCCGAGACCGCCGAAGGCCAGATCGTCAACGTCAACGCCGACTGGGCGGCCAACGAGCTGATCAAGACCCTGCAGCCGTACAAGATCGTGTTCCTGACCGGTACCGGCGGGCTGCTCGACGGGGAGGGCAGGATCATCGACTCGATCAACCTCAGCACCGAGTACGACGAGCTGATGGCGCAGCCGTGGCTGCACTCGGGCATGCGCCTCAAGATCGCGCAGATCCACGAGCTGTTGCTGGCGCTGCCGGCGGCCTCGTCAGTATCGATCACCCGGCCCGGTGAACTGGCCAAGGAACTGTTCACCCATCGCGGCTCCGGCACGCTGGTGCGGCGCGGCGAGCGCGTGCTGCAGGCCGAGCGCTGGGACCAGCTCGACCTGCCACGGTTGCGAGGCCTGATCGAGTCGGCCTTCGGCCGGCCGCTGCTGCCGGACTACTTCGAACGCACGCCGCTGCAGCGCGCCTACGTCAGCGAGCACTACCGCGCCGCGATCATCCTGACCTGCGAGCAGGGCGTGTGCTATCTCGACAAGTTCGCGGTGCTCGACGATGCCCAGGGCGAAGGCCTGGGTCGTGCGGTATGGCTGGTGATGCGCGAGCAGAACCCGCGGCTGTTCTGGCGCTCGCGCCATGGCAACGGCATCAACGGCTTCTATTGTGACCAGGCCGATGGCTTTATCAGACAGGAGCGCTGGAACGTGTTCTGGTACGGGATGGGCGACTTGGACCAGATCGGGCGCTGCCTGGAACACTGCCGCACCCGCACGCCGACGCTGGTCGAGACCGCGAGTGCGGCCGCGTGAGCACGCCCATCGCAATCGGAGTTGTCGGCGCGCGTGGCCACGTCGGCGCGGAACTGATCCGTCTGCTAGGCGCGCATCCGCGGTTCGAGCTGGCGTTCGTTTCCTCGCGCGAGCTCGAGGGCCAGCGCGTGGCCGATCGCATCCCCGGCCATGTCGACCGGCACGGCCGTGCACTGCGCTACAGCGCGCCCTCGCACGAACAGGTGGCGGCGCAGGCGCTCGACGCGGTGGTGCTGGCGCTGCCCAACGGCAAGGCGGCCGGACTGGTCGCCGCGCTCGATGCCGCCGGGCGTGAGCCGGTCGTGGTGGATCTCTCGGCCGATTACCGCTTCGATAACGCCTGGTACTACGGCCTGCCGGAGCTCGCCCGCAACGGCTACACCGGCCAGCGCCGGATCAGCAATCCCGGTTGCTACGCCACCGCCATGCAACTGGCGTTGGCGCCGATGCTCGACGTGCTGGACGGGCCGGTGCAATGCTTCGGTGTGTCAGGGTATTCCGGGGCCGGCACCATGCCCTCGGACAGCAACAATCCGGACCTGCTGCGCGACAATCTGATGCCCTACGCGCTGACCGGGCATGTCCACGAGTGCGAGGTCAGCCACCGGCTCGGCCACCCGGTCGAGTTCTTGCCACACGTCGCGCCGCATTTCCGCGGCCTGACCATCACCGCCAACCTGCACCTGTCGCGGGTGTTCGCCCGCGATGAAGTAGTCGAGCGCTATCGCCAGCGCTACGCCGCCGAGCCGCTGGTGCGGGTCGGGGACAACGCGCCGTGGGTCAGCCGCGTCGCCCACACGCACCATGTCGAGCTCGGGGGGTTCGGGCTGTCCGGCGATGGCCGTCGGCTGGTGGTCGTGGCGACCGAGGACAACCTGCTCAAGGGCGCGGCGACGCAGGCGTTGCAGAACCTCAATCTCGCGTTCGGGTTGCCGGAGCTCGAAGGAATCCCTCTCGGCCGCGACGACCTGCCTGTGTAGGAGCGACGTGAGTCGCGAGCTTGGTCCGGGCTTCCAGCGATCTGCCCAAAAAGCATCGCGACTCACCTCGCTCCTACAAAAAACCTTGCAGCTGCCGCCGCTGGAGCCGCTCCTACAAAAAAGCACAGGACCCCGACATGAGCGATCTTCTCTGGCAAAAACCCGGCATCAGGCTCGATGCGCGCATTCAGCGGTTCTGCGCCGGCGACGACGTGATCCTGGATCGCGAGTTCTTCCTGTTCGACATCCAGGCCAGCCGCGCGCACGCGCAGGGGCTGCAGCGCATCGGCATCCTGGACGACGCGGAGCTGGCCGGAATCGAGCGCGAGCTGAGCGCGCTGGCCGAGGACTTCACCAGCGGCGCGTTCGTGCTGGATGGGTCGCACGAGGACGGCCATTCCGCGATCGAGGCGCGGCTGGTCCAGCGCCTGGGCGATGCCGGCCGCAAGATCCACACCGGCCGCAGCCGCAACGACCAGGTGCTGGTTGCGACCCGGTTGTGGCTCAAGGACCGGCTCGCGCGCGTGGTGGCGCTGTGCCGCGAGACCGCCGGGGTGGCACTCGCGCGCGCCGAAGCCGAAGCCATGCTGCCGTTGCCCGGCTACACCCACCTGCAGCGCGCGGTGGTGTCCTCGGCGGGCATGTGGTGGGCGGCGTGGGCCGAGGCGTTCATCGACGATGCGACGCGCGCGCGCGACACGCTGGCGTGGATCGACGCCAACCCGCTTGGCAGCGCGGCCGGCTACGGCGTCAACCTGCCGCTGGACCGGGAACACACCACCGCCGCTCTGGGCTTCGGCCGCGTGCAGATTTCCGCCGCCTACGCGCAGCTTTCACGCGGCAAGTTCGAGATGGCCGCGATCGAGGCACTCGGCGCAGCCGTGCTCGACCTGCGCCGGCTGGCCTGGGACCTGAGTCTGTTCACCAGCGCCGAGTTCGGCTTTGTCGCCTTGCCGGCGCAATACACCACCGGCAGCTCGATCATGCCGAACAAGCGCAACCCCGACGTGGTCGAGCTTATGCGTGCCAGTTACGCCAGCGTCGCAGCGGCGCGCACCGAGATCGAGCAACTGCTGTCGCTGCCCTCGGGCTACCACCGTGACCTGCAGTCCTCCAAGGGCGCGATCTTCCATGCCTTTGGTCGCGGCCTGGGCGCGCTGGAGCTGCTTCCGGACCTGCTGCGCGAGCTCGAATGGCAGCCCGGGCGCATGCGTGAGGCACTGGAGCCTTCGATGTATGCGACCGACCTCGCCGTCGACCTGGCCCGGCAGGGCGTGCCGTTCCGCGACGCCTACCGGCAGGCAGCCGATCCGTCGCTCTGGGGGCCGGGTGAGCCGGAAGCCAGCCTGAGGGCGCGGGTGTCACCCGGCGCGGCGGCCGACCCCGGGCTGCCGCAGTTGCACGAGCGGCTGGCGAAACTGTGTTGAACCCGAAGCGGAAGCCAAGCGTTGCCTGAGGTCAGGCGGTATCGGCCGTGGGTGCTTTGACGGCCGGCAGGTCCGTCGCCGGGACCCCGCGCGGGAGGGGCCGGGCGACGTCGATGGCTATCGGCATACCGCGATCCATCCGCAAGGTCGCGGTCTTCGCCGCGACCAGCGCAGTGCCCAGCGCCAGGGTCGTGTGCATCGCTTCGGACATTTCCGACAATCGGACGTCGGCCTGGGCGAAGCGGCGTTCCTTGCCCTGGAAGCGGCGGCGGTTGTATTCCGCCCAGACGATCAGCACCACCGCGCAGGCCAGCGCGAGCAGTGGCAATTGGGTGAGCATCGCCGGCGGCTTGAGCGGCTCGTGCAGCAGGAACACTTCGAGATAGGCCGAGCGCACGCCGAGCAGCCACAGTGCGAGGGTGGTCAGTGGCAGCCACAGATAGATGTAGATCGCCCACGCGAGCAGGGTGATCACGCCGAAAAACGTGCGCGAGGCGCGGCTCTGCTGCCTGGGAAGGTAGATGAATCGATCATGCAGGATGGTTTCGGCGTTCATCGGTAGCCCCTGTCCGGACTGATCCACACCGCGAGCTGTCCGCGGCGCCTGAGGAAGGTTTTGGGGATGGCGGCCAGCGTGGTGGTCAGGCTGAGCAGCCAGTAGACCGCCGGATACCAGATCATCCAGTAGTAGGTGCGGCCGGTGGTCGGCTCGTAGCGGCGGTCGATCCAGAGGCTGATCGCAAACTGCAGCAGGCAGACCATCGCCAGCACGACGCCATGCCAGCGCGGCACCAGCCCGCCGACATGCAGCTCGGCCGGCAGCGGCAGGAACTGGTTCAGAACCCACAGCACGATCAGCGAGAGCATGGCAATGCCCCAGCCGACGCTGAGCAGGTATTCGGCGACCACGATCCACATGCGACGGCGGCGCCATTCAAACAGCCGCGAACCATGCCGCAGCAGGACTTCCAGGCCGCCCTGGGCCCAGCGCAGCCGTTGCCGCCACAAGCCGCGCAGGGTCTCGGGCATCAGGATGAAGCACAGCGCATTGGGTTCGTAGCGGATGTCCCAGTGGTCTATCTGCAACCGCCAGCTGATGTCGATGTCCTCGGTGACGATGTCGTTGGACCAGTAGCCGACCTGGTGCAGGGCGGTTTTGCGGAACGCGGAGATCACCCCCGATACGGTGAACAGGCGCCCATACACACGTTGTGCGCGCTTGATCATCCCGATGATCGAGGAGAACTCACCGACCTGCAGCTTGCCCAGGAGGGTCGATCGGTTGCGGATCCGCGGGTTGCCGGTGACCGCACCCACGCGCGGACCGCTGCACAGGTGCCACACCATCCAGTGGGTGGCGTACTCATCGAGCAGCGCGTCGCCGTCGATGCATACCAGGTATTCCGAACGCGCCGCCAGCGCGCCCATGCGCATCGCGTTGGCCTTGCCGACGTTGCGGTCGAGGTGGACCACCCGCAGCCGCTCATGCACGGCTGCCAGCGCGTCCAGGCGAGCGCCGGTCGCATCGGAGCTGCCGTCGTTGATTGCAATGATTTCGAAGTCGGGGTAGCGCTGTTGCAGCAGCGCCTCGATCGTTTCGTCGACGTTGTCGGACTCGTTGTGGCAGGGCACCAGTATCGATGCGAATGGATAGCTGTCCATTGGCGGCGGCTGATGGCGCGGTGGCGCGCGGCGCTCGCGGCGAATGTAGTAGTAGACGCCGCCGGTCATCCAGAAGAACGACATCACCACCGGGTAGTAGAAGGCGAAGGCGAGCAGTACTTCGGTGGGAGTCACGGCTGGTCCCTCAGGTAGGGGAAGCTGCGCGCGGAGATCGCTTCGCGCGCGTTGTCCAGGGTGGGCCGGTCGCCGATGAAGTCATCGGGGTAGTACGCCAGGTGGCGTACCCCCGCGGCCTGCAGCCGCCGGGTATCGGTGGGCAGCATCGCGCCCGGGGTGGGATCGTCGTCGCGCCAGTCGATGGTCTGGAGCTGGAATGCGGTGCGCGCAAGCGCTCCCGGCTGTGCCGCGACCGCAGCGGCCAGCCGGTCGAGCCACGCCTGCGGGCTGTCGCTGCCCTCCATGAAGGGCATGGCCATGATCACCGTATGGTCGTAGGCGGGCAGGAACGCCGGCAGGCTCTGGGCGAACCAGGCCTCGCTGGCGGGCTCCAGCACTGGCCTTGCGAACAGGTTGCGCGAGGTCCTGAGCTTGGGCCGCCACTGTTCGGCGGCACGGCGCAGTTCGTCGGTGAAGGCGATCAGGTACTGGGTGCGGGCCACCGGGTCGCCAGCGGCGAGCTCCGGCAATTCGGTCTCGCGCAGCAATGCGTCGTCATGGAAATGCAGCCCTGCGATCGGGCTGGCGATTGCGAGGTCCTCGTAGATCTCCCCGATCAGACGGCGCGCACGCGGGTCGGTCGGATCGAGCCTGAACACCTCACCGGGCTCGGCGCCAGGCAGTGCCAGCGACGAGCGCAACGTGGCGTCCGCCGGCTTGTACGCGAGCACCGGCAACCATGCATACACCTTGACCTCCGCACGGGTGCGCAACTGCCACGCAACCCGCGCGAACAGGTCGGCGCGCATCGGCAGGTGCCGGTTGGGGAAGTACAGCGCGTCGGCGGCGCCATCGCCGTCAGGGTCGGCGAATGCCTGCAGGAATACGTGGCTGGGCTGTATCCGGCTGATCCGCTCGATCAACACGTCGAGGTTGCGCTCGACCTGGCTGGGATCCGGATCGTAGACGTAGTCGAGATCGACCTGGACTGCGCGCAGCCGCTCCTCGGCGTCGTTCGGTTCACGGAGTTCGCGGACCAGCTCCTCCACGGTCGGATTGTCGAACACCAGCAGCCGGGAGAGCCCGTGGAGACCTGCATCGCGCCCGGCGGAAATCGATTGCTCCACGCCCTCGAGATCGAACGAGATCTCCATGCCGAGATCGTCGGCGATGTCGTTGGTGCGGGAACTGTAGGCGGCATATGGCCACACCACCGAGCGTGGACGCTCGCCGATGCCGCGCTCGATCTCCTGCGCGCTGGTCGCCAGGTCGGCCCGGATGCGGGCGAGGTACTGCTCCTCCGGCTCGGCGGCGAGCTGCTGCGCCACGGCGGGATCGTCGATGGGGTCGGTCGAGCCCGCCGCACCGCCCGCGGAGGCCGCCGCGCCCCCGCCGCCGCCCCGGCGCAGGACGGTCCGGCGAGCGGCCGCGCCGCCATCGCGGTGCGGGAGGCCCACGCCCGGCTCGGCACGCCCTACCAGTGGGCCGCGTCCGGGCCGGACCGCTTCGACTGCTCCGGACTCACGTCGTGGGTGTGGCGCAAGGCGGGCGTCTCGCTGCCGCACAGCAGCCGCGCGCAGTACGCCGGGGGGCGCAAGGTCTCGCG
>JAHWKC010000076.1 GCA_019348095.1 Pseudomonadota bacterium
TTCGTCAAGATAATTAAGGTCCCAGTCGTACACAACGATTCGATGATTGTGCCAATCTGCCACATAGATATGGTCGTGCGGCGAAACGAACACGCCTACCGGTTCTTTAAATCGGTACTGTCCCAAACCTAGGTGCCCGATCGACTTTACGAACTGGAGCTTCTCGTCGAAAAGTAGGAGTCTATTGTTCCCTCCATCGGCAACCACGACGCCGCCATCGCCGAGCACCGCGCTGGTCCGGTCCTGGTCGGTGCGGGCCCAGCCGGCATCCAGTTCGCTGTAGCCATAGGCCCGATGTTGCACCGTCGGCCCGTGCGGCACCTGCACCAGGCTGCCGTCCATACCGGCCGGCAGGAAGATCCGTTCGCGCAGGAAGTTCGAAAAAGCACGGCCGGATGCGCGCTCCACGATCAGCGCCAGCAAGGCATAGCCGCTGTTGCTGTAGCGGTAGCCGCTGCCGGGCGGAAAGTACAACCGGTCCTGCGGCGCCAGCAGCCGCAATACGTCCGCGTCGCGCAGCTGTGCGGTGGTGGACGCGGGGATTAGGTCTTCGTAATCGACCAAGCCGGAGGTGTGGGTGAGCAGGTGGCGGATGCTGACTGCGTCCGCGGCGTGATGCAGCGACGGCAACCACCGGCGCACCGGATCGTCCAGCCCGATGCGACCGTCTTCGGCCAGCATCAGCACCGCGGCCGCGGTGAACTGCTTGGTCATCGAGGCCAGCCGGTAGTTGGTCGAGGGCGTGGTCGCGATGCCCTGCTCGAGATCGGCCAATCCATAACTGCGGCATACCAGCGTTTCGCCGTCGCGCACCACCAGCACCGAAGCGCCCGGGACGGCGCCCTGGTATCGCTGCATCAGGCGGTCGACTGCGTCGCTCATGCGCTCGGCATCATCGGCGCACCCGGCCGGCGGGCACGGCCGGACGGCAGCGACCGCGGTCGCGCGCAACACCGGTGGCGATGCGGCTTCAGCGATCGGACAGACGCCATGCTCGATCAGCCGGAAGATGGGTGTGCAGCCCGGCGCGGCATCAGCGGCACGCAGCGGTGCGGGTGAATGCGAGGTCTTCATAGTCGTAGCTGAAGTCGGCGTCGGGATCGACCTTGGCCATCGCCAGGGTGGGACCGTCATCGCCGCCGGCGAAGCTCAGCCATGCCTCGGCGTCCACGCTGTCCACGTGCCAGTCGACCAGGTAGCGCTCGCCCACGCGCATGACCTCACCCACCAACATCGGCGACTTGGCCGACTCGAACTGCACTCCGCCCGCACGCTCGCACACGGTGACTTCGCCGAACCACGGATCGCGGTAGGTACCCAACCAGCGCGCCAGCTCCTGCACGTCGGCCGGCCGGCGCGAGGAGGTATCGGGTTCCGCCGGCCGGTCCGGCGCGGATGACTCGCTGGCGAGTGCGTCGGCATACCGCGCAACCGAGCCCGCCGATTGCGGGTTGGTGAAATGCTCGGCGAGTACCTGGTCGAGTACGGTGCGCGCCGCGCCGCCGCTGCCGTTGATCATCACCACGAAGCCCGAGCGCTGCTCGGGCAACAGGTGCAGCACCGAGTACATCCCCGCCAGGGTGCCGGTGTGCGACACGCTCCAGACCCCCTCGATATCCGCAAGTCGCCAGCCATAACCGTAGGCGTAGAAGTGGCTGCCGTTCCAGTCGCGCCGACGCTGCGAAATCGGCATCGGCATGTGCGCGGTCCACATCGCTCCGCGCTGCTCCGGTGACAGCCAGGCCTGCTGCGGCGGCGTCGGCGCCAGCCAGTTCTGCGCCCAAGCCAGCATGTCATCGAGGCTGCAACGGATGCCGCCGGCCGCGGCCGAGGTGATCGCCGGGATTACCGCACCATCGGCACGAATCACGACGTTGCGCTCGTCCCGGCGCATGTGCGGTTGGGCGATATCGGCGACCGCATCGCGATCGATCTGGCCGACGCGACAGTCCGACAGCCCAAGGGGTTCGAACACTTCGCTCCGCACCAGCTCCTCGTAGGATGCGCCGCTGGCCGCCGCCGCGACCTCGCCGGCGACCACGTAGAGCAGGTTGTCGTAGGCATAGCGCGAGCGGAAGCTGTGCTGTGGTTCCAGGTGCGCCAGACCGGCGATGATGTCCTCGCGGTCAAAGTGGTTCGGCTCCGGCCACAGCATCAGGTCCCCGGCGCCTTCGCGCAGGCCGCTGTTGTGGATCAGCAGGTCACGTACCTGTATCTCGCGGCTGACCCATGGGTCGTGCATGCGGAACTGCGGCAGGTGCTTTTGCACCGGATCGTCCCAGCTCAGCTTGCCGGCATCGACCAGGCGCGCCAGCACGCTGGCAGTCATCGCCTTGGAGTTGGAGGCGATCTTGAACAGCGTGTCCGGGGTGATCGGCCGGCCCGAACCGGCGACCACCTCGCCCGCGGTGCGCACGTAGCTGATACGTCCGTCCTCGATCACGCCGACGGCGATGCCGGGGAGCTGGTAGCGGGCGATGACCTCCTCGATGATGGCATCGAAGTGCTGATGATCCGCCGTAGGTGCCGGGGATGCCCAGGCGGCGTTGCCGAAGGCCAGCACCATCCAGGCGGTCATCGCCGCGCAGGCGCGGATCCACAGAGGGCAGGCGGCAGGTCGTCGCCCGCGTAACGCTAGTCGCCGGCGTGATCGTCGCGTGGGCGCCAATGTCGAACGAGGCGGTGGAAGTGCGGGTGTCATCGCGTACGCTCCGCACGCGCGACCCGCTCGACCTCGCTCCACACCCGCAGCAGGTTGCCACCCCAAAGCGCGGCGATGTCCTGGTCACTGAAGCCGCGCCGGCGCAATCCAGCGGTGACGTTCGGCGTCTCGCTCGCATCGAGCCAGCCGGTGATGCCGCCGCCACCGTCGAAGTCCGACGCCAGCCCGACATGCTCGATCCCGGCGACCTGCACCGCGTGCTCGATGTGGTCGAGGTAGTCCTCCAGCGTCGCTACCGGGTGTTCCCGCTGGATCCGCGCCAGGCCTTGCCGGTACGTCGGCAGTTCCTCGTGTCGGTCGCTGTCGAACTCGGTCGCGCCGGCCTGCCGCGCAACGGCTTCCTGCAGCGAGGCCACGGCCGCCTCACGCTCGGGATCGAGCTTGAGAAAGCCGCTGTAGGCGACCACCTGCATCACGCCACCATTGGCGGCGATGCCGCGCAGCAACGCGTCGTTGATGTTGCGCGGGTGCGGAACGCGCGCGTGGGCGGACGAGTGCGAGGCGATCACCGGCGCTGCCGTGGTCTGCAGCACGTCGCGCACGCAAGCGTCGGACGCATGCGAGACATCGACCATGACGCCAAGCGCGTTCGCGCGCTGCAGCACCGAGCGGCCGAACCGGCTCAGCCCGACGTCGCCGGCCGGGGCGTCACCGAATTCCGGCCGCGCGCCCGAGCTGGTGCAGATGGCGTTGTGGCCGGTGTGGGTCAGTCCGAGGTAGCGTGCGCCGCGCGCGTAGGCGGCATCCAGCAGGTCGAGTCGGCGGCCGAGCGAGTAGCCGTTCTCGATCCCGATCATCGCCGAGAGCAGTCCGCTGGCGTGGTGCTCGCGGACCTGCCGCGGGGTGGTCGCCAGGCGGATTCGGTCGGGGTAGCGCGCCAGCATCAACTCGATCGCGGCGTACTTGAGCTCGGCCTGTGCGATCGCGTCGGCGTAGCCAGCCGCCGTCAGCGGCCCCTGTTCGACATAGATTACGAAGAACGCCGCATCCAGGCCGCCGCGTTCCATTTTGCCGAGGTCGACCTTCAGCGCAGTGTCGCCGCCGACGTCGTAGCGCGCCTCGCGCATGTAGGTCGGCGGGATGTCGACGTGCGTGTCGACGGTCAGCAGACCGTCATGCGAGAGCTCGGCACCAGCGCCGATCAATGGCGCCAGCGCGAGTGCGGCGGCGCCGCAGAGTCTCGTGATCATTCCCAAAGAAGCATCTCCACTTGAAGCAGCCGCACTCCAGCAGCAGCGAATTCGTGCGGCCGCCAATACTCCCGGCTGCTCGCCGGCGGGGCTCAAAAAGGGCGGCCTGTTCGCACAGACCGCCAAGGGGATTGGCTCAGAAGTCGAGCGAGAGCGTCAACTGGCCGTAGCGCGACGACTGCAGGAAGCGTTCCTGGCCGAAGAACTCGTTGCGGTCACCGACGCCGGGCTCCAGCTCCTGGTAGACCCAGACCGGCTCCTGCCTGTCGAGCAGGTTGAAGACGGCAAGCTTGGCCCTGAACGTTGACGGGCCGAAGGAACGTTCGTACGCGATGCTCGCGCCGATGTCGAAGATCCACGGCATGCGCCCGGCGCCGCCGCGCGGGGAATGTTCGAAGACGCGGTCATCGGTGCTCCAGGTGTCGCCTTCGGTCGCATCCACCGGCCGCGTGCAGTTCTCCACGCAGAGGTAGTAGCTGTGATAGCTCTTCCAGTTGAAAGGGTTGCCGACGCCAAACGCGGTGATCGGACCGCCTGAGCGCGCGTCCAGGGTCGCGCCCACGCGCCACTGGTCGGTCAGCGCGTAGGTGCCGCGCAGCTTGAACTGGTGGCGGTAATCGTTGGCCAGGGGGCCGTAGCCGTCGAGGTTCACGAACGGATCGTCGAAGTTCTCGGTGCGGCCGGTGTCGCCGAAGTTGGTGTCGGTGTTGACCGGCCCCTCGGCGTTGCCCTTGTTCCAGGACAGCGTGTACGACGCATTGAACATCCACTTGTCATCCCAGGCACGATCGACCTGGAACTCCATCGCCTTGTAGGTGCGCCTGGGCTTCACCCAGCCACGCTGGCCGGTGGGCGTGGAGCTGACGTACCTCCAGCGGCCATCGATGAACTGGTAGTTGTCGGCCTCGGTCCAGTAGCCCGCCGTCGCGGTGTCGATGGTCAGATAGCCATCGGCGACGCCGTCGCAATTGGTGTCGCCCCAGATGGTGGCCTCCTCGCCGGGGTTGCCCATCACCCAGCTGCTGGCGACCCGCCCGCAGTGCGTGGCGGTGATATTCATGTCGTCGATGGCGTTGTTGAGCTTGCGGTAGATGCCGCGCACGCCCCACGACCACGTCTGACTGAGCTGCTGCTGGAAGCCGAGGATCAGCTCGTCCTGGTAGACCGGGTCCATGTCGGCGTCGACTTCCGCACGCAGGTCGCCGACGGTGCCGTCGCCCTGGCTGTTGTCGAAGCCGAACTGCGGGCCGAGGATCGGCACCGCGTACCGCACGCCGTTGCGCTCCTCGATCTGCCAGCCGTCAAAACCGTAGTAGGTGCGCTCGTCCAGCAGCGCGCCGGCCTGCTTGATGTTGATCACGTTCGCGACCGGCAGGAAGTAACGGCCGACGTTGCCGAACAGCTTGGTCGTACCGTCTCCGCGCATGTCCCAGGAAAATCCGACCCGCGGCGCCCACATGTCGTCCATCTCGATGTAGCTGCGGCCCTCAGCGTCCTTGTTGTCGAAGCGCTCGTTGCGCAGGCCAAGGTTGAGGATGAAGTTATCGGCGATCGACCAGTTGTCCTCGATGTACCAGGCGTTGTTGGTGCTCTCGAACTCGCCGAACACCACGTAGCGGCGCGCGCGGACGTAGGCGTTGTAGCCATCCGGCACGAGGCCGGCACCCGGGATCTGCGCGCCTGGACTGGTGGCGAAGACGTTGTACTGAATGCCACCGGGCCCGGCGTAGGCTTGGTTGAGGTCGGAGGTGTTGGACTCGCGGTCGACGCCGAAGCGCAACAGGTGGTCGCCCAGCGCCCACTCGAAATCGGCACGGGTCTGTTCGCGCTCGTCGTTGCGGTCGTAGATCGTGGCGTTGCTGGTGCACCCCAGCGGCACGCCAGGGTCCTCCACCCCGGTCCCGCGGGTGACGTAGTTGCACTCGGCGTCATTGGGCGACGCGGACACACTGTTGCGCTCATTGCGGCCGTGCATCAGCTTCATCGACAGGTCGTCGGTGAGGTACGAGGTCCAGGTGAGCGCCCAGTTGCGCCCGCCGCTCTCGGAGTACCTGTCGCTGAGCTTCTGGCCGACGGTATCGGAGTCGAAGTCGTAGCCGTAGGTGCTGCTGTCGATGCGGTTCTCGTTGGAGAACGCCATCAGGCTCAGCAGGTTGCTGTCGGTCAGCTGCCAGTCCAGGGTGGTACCCCAGAAGCCATCGTCGGAGTCGCCCTCGGTCAGGCTCGCGCCGGCGTTGTCGGTGTTCTGAGGCTCGACCTTGCGCCCTTCGTACATCGCGAAGAAAAACAGGCGGTCCTGCACGATCGGCCCGGAGGCCCACACGTTCATCCGGGTCGAATCGCTGGTGTCGCGGCTGCGGGTCAGGTAGCGCTCGCCGTTGAAGTAGCTGTCGCGCTGGCTGGACTGCCAGTCCTCCGGCGTCCACACCAGCTTGGCGCCGTAGTGGAAGTCGTTGCTGCCGGACTTGGCCACCGCGTTGACCACGCCGCCGGTGGTGCGACCGAACTCGACCGAGTAGCCGCCGGTCTTGACCTGGAACTCACGGTAGAAGTCGAACGGCGCCTCGGAAAACCCGACCCGGTTGTAGAAGTCGGTGACGTTGAGCCCGTTGATGTAGAACGCGTTTTCCGCGACCGAGGAGCCGCCGAAGGAAATGCCGCCGAAACTGGCGCTGCCGCTGGCGACGCCCGGCGCGAGCAGCGCCACCGAACTGACGCTGCGTTCCACTGGCAGACGTTCGAGCTGCTCGGCGGTGACGTTGGTGGCCGACTCGGTCGAGGTGACGTCCACGGCGTTGATCACGCGCGATGCGACCACCTCGACCGCGCCCAGCGTCGAAACTCCTCCGGCCGCGGTATTGACCACAGTCGCGTTGCCAAGGCTGACAGTGACGGTGACCGGCTCTGCAACCGCCGCGCCGTCGCGCGTGGCTTCCAGCGTGTAGTTGCCAACCGGCAGGAACGGAAACCGGTAACTGCCATCGGCGTCCGCGGTCACGGTGCGGGTGAAGCCCGTGTCGGGGCTGCGCACCGTGATCTGTGCATTTGCGGCGGAGCGGCCTACCACCGAGCCATCCTGGGCAATGGCCATGGGTGCCAGCGATGCCAGGCAGAGCCCCATGGCGATCGACAGCGCGGTTCTGTGCAATACGTTGTTGTTCATGCCCCCTCCGGCAGATGTAATCGGTCAGTCGTGTCGTGTTGTGTCATTGGTGGTCGGTTCGTCCCGCAGCACCTGCGCTTCAAAGCCGTAGTCCCACTGGTCGAAGTACAGGTTGCCGCCCCTCCACTCGACCTCTCCGCGTTGGGAGTCGACGGTTTCGGAACGGAAGTGTTGTTTGGCTGGCTGGAGATCGCGGCCGTAGTCGTCGTTGAAGGCGATGCGATAGGCGTCCAGACCGCCGAGATAGAACCATTCCAGGCTGGCGCCGGTGACATCGGTAGCGCCTTCGAAGCGGCCGGTGGTGACATCCATCGGCACCCAGCCGTAAGGCGCCAGGTACAACCAGCCCCAGTCGTGCAGGTTCCAGTACCCGTCCTCGCCATAAACCATGCCCGACTGCCAGCGCGCCGGAATGCCGTTGAGGCGCAGCAGTGTCATCAGCAGCAGGGTCTGCTGGCCGCAGTCGGCATGGCCGGCGTGCAGCGCGTGGTCGCTGATGTTGGAGATGGTGGAGTACTCGCGCGCGCCGGCCCACGGAATCCGGTCGACGGCGGCAAAAAGCTTCTGCGCCACCCGGTACGGTTCGGTCTCATCGCCAACGACCTGGCGCGAGAAGGCGCGCAGCGCCGGGGTGAACACGATGTGTGGCGGTCGTTCGCCCAGGTGCTGCGCGAGTTCGGCCGTGGCCGGCGCCGGCTGTACTTGTTCCGGATCGATCTGGAAGTAGCGCGCGTTGAGGGTCAGCTCATAACTTATCGAGAATCGGGTCGGTTGCCCGGCCTGCGCAGGCGCCTCCAGATAAACCGTGCGCTGCGCGGCCGACTCCGGTGCGACCACCGCCTCGGCGGGCATGCTATGGACCGGCATGCTGGCGCCAGCCACGCTGTCGAGCAGACGGATGTCCTCCTGCTGGCCGGGGATTGCGCGCGGGAACGGGATCCAGGCGCGAACCGTTTCGCCCGGCGGCACCGCGTCTGCTTCGAGCGTGAGCGTCTGGGTGACCCGCACCCGCCGCGGCAGCACGCTGGTGGTGCCGCTGGCCAGTGCTTGCGCGCGTACCGCGGCGTGATGCGCGTTGACCGCCTCCATCGGACCTTCGCTGAAGGGAGTCTGCTCGGCGCGGCGCGCGGCGGCCTGCGGGCTCAGGCGGAACAGGTTCGGCACCGCGCGGCTGAAGTACAGCGTGCGGCCATCGATCACGCGGTGCTCCAGCAGCCCGGCCTGCTTCCATTGCGAAAATTCGGTGTCCTGGAGGTTCGGGACCAGTTCGCGCAGGCGCCCGAGCACCTCCTCCTGGCTGCGGTGGAAGTCGATCAGGATGCGACGCATGCGCTCACGTTCGAACGCCAAGGCGGCGCGGGTTTCGCCGTGGGTGCCGGTTTGCGCGAGGCTGGCGGTGATCGCCGCTTCGGCGGCCGCCTCCTCGAACGAATCGAACGAGCGCACCGGCAACCCGTACTCGACCTCGACGTCGTCGTCGGTCGGCGTCCCGACGGTGTGCAGCCAGACCCTGCGGTGGAACTCCTCCTCGCCGTCCGGCACATCCTCCGGCGGGAGGCGGCGCACGTAGTAGAACGCCTCGCCGCCGGGCAGCCAGGCGATGGGGGAGTAGCGGCACCGGTCGATCGGGCCGTCGAGGATCTCCCTGCTCTCGACGTCGACGACCTGCAGCACCGACTCCTCGCTGCCCCCGGAGGAGACCTGGATCGCGATCCGCCTGCCCTCCTTCGACGGCGCCCAGGCGTCGAGCGTCGTGGAGCCGGTGGCGTCGAGCTCCATCGGGTCGAGCAGCACGTGCTCCTCGCCCGGCCCCTCACGCCAGCGCAGGACGGCGTGCTCCTGGCCTGGGTCGCGTCGGGTCCAGAACGCCCGGCCCCCTCGCCAGGCCGGTGCGCCGACGGCGCCGGTCGCCAGCACGGTCGCCACCGCGAGCGCCCAGCGGGTACGCAGCATCGCGACCGCGGCGAGCCCGAGGGGGACGGCCGTCGCGGCCAGGCCGGCCCCGACCGAGGTGCGACCGTCGGCGACCGCCGACAGGGCGACCAGCCCGGCGAGCACCACGCCGGCACCCGCCAGCAGCGCGGCGATCCGACGGGCGGTCCCG
>JAHWKC010000077.1 GCA_019348095.1 Pseudomonadota bacterium
GAAGGCGCGGAGCTGGTGATCCACAATGCCGCCTTCGACGTCGGCTTCCTCGACAACGAGCTGCGCCTGGCAGGTGCTTCGTACGGTTGCCTGGCCGACCGCTGCAGGATCGAGGATTCCCTGCTGCTGGCGCGCCACCGCTATCCCGGCCAACGCAATTCACTGGACGCATTGTGCAGGCGGCTCGGGGTCGACAACACGCACCGCCAGTTGCACGGCGCGCTGCTCGACGCGCAGTTGCTGGCCGAGGTCTACATCGGCCTGACCTCGGGCCAGGACGAGATCGGGTTCGGCAGCGTCGAGGCCGGTGCCGAGGTGGTCGAGGCGGTGCAGTTCCAGAGCGATCCAGGGCGCCCGCGGCCACAGGTGGTGGTCGCACCAGAAGAGCGGCTCGCGCACGAGGCGCGCTTGGCAGCACTGCGCCGGAAAGCCGGCCGCGCGGTCTGGGACATCGCACCCGAGCCGCTTGAGCTGGCGCCGGCCTGAGCTATCCGGTCGCGGCTGAAGCCGCTCCTACGGCCTCAACCTGACCGGCCTCAGTGCCTGCGGACCAGCACCACGGTGACATTGTCCGAACCGCCGCCGTCCAGCGCCGCGGCGATCAGCGAATCGACGCATTCCTGCGCGCTGCAATCCTGGTGGCTGAGCACACGCGCGATGCTGCGGTCCTCCACTTCCTCGGTCAGCCCGTCGCTGCACAGCAGCAACTGCATGCCGGGTTTGAGCTCCCCGGTCATGGCTTCGACGTTGAGACTGCGTGGATCGGTAACGCCCAACGCCTGCGTGACCACGTTGCGGTGCGGATGGCTGCGGGCCTGCTCGTGGGTGATCGCGCCGGTGGCGATCAGCTCCTGCACGTAACTGTGGTCCTGCGACAACTGGGCCAGTTGCCCGTCGCGCCACAAGTAGACGCGGCTGTCGCCGACCCAGGCGACCTCGAAACGGCTGCCGCTGATGCGTGCGGCGACCACCGTGGTGCCCATCGGCAAGGCTTCGTTGCGGCGCTTTGAGGTGCGGATGATCTCCTCGTCGGCAATCCGGATCGCCTGCACCAGCGGCGTGCCGTCGCGGATTTCGCGCACGATCGCGTCGCGCGCCAGTGCGCTGGCGACCTCACCGTACTCATGTCCGCCCATGCCATCGGCCACCAGCCAGAGCCCCAGCTCACTGTCACCGTAATAGGTGTCCTCATTCAGGTCGCGGCGCAGGCCGGGGTGCGTGAGGTGTCCGAATTCGATCATGGGGCCATCATGCCGGTCGCGTCGCAGGGTCCATTCATCATCAGAAGATAAACGAAATCATCGGGGGGCGGGCGGCCGTGGGCAAGGTGTGAAGCGGCGCGGCCGGGCCTCTCCTAGGGGATACGCAAAAACCGGCGCCAGTGGGGCGTCGAGCCGGATATGACGGGCAAACGGGTCATTCCGGACGTGCGGAACCTCCGCGCCGCCGCGGTGGAACTGCGCCCGGGGGAAGCTCGTCCTGCGTACCTGGGTCTATGCAGATACGCAAAACGCCCCTTGCGGGGCGCTGTGCGGTATCTGGCGGAGAGGGGGGGATTCGAACCCCCGAGGCGCTATAAACGCCTGCCTGATTTCGAGTCAGGTACATTCAACCACTCTGCCACCTCTCCGGTGACTGGACCTGTCCATCGGGCGCGGTGTGATTGTCGGCGTCCGATCGAGCGCCCGCGTGGGGCGGCCCAGCCGGCAATGATACGGGGGCGTCGACGGCTCGACAAGGCATTCGCAGGGGCCGTTACACTGTCGGTCTCCCCCGACTGAACGGCTGTGTCATGTCCGAAATTCTGGCCCCGGTGTCCTTCGGCGAACTGCTCGACAAGATCGCGATCCTGCAGATCAAGTCCGAGCGCATGCGCGACCCCGCCAAACTTTCCAACGTCCGCAACGAGCTGTCGGCGCTCGAGAAAACCTGGATGGCCCATCCCGCCGCCGGCCACGACATCGTGCGCCTGCGCGCCGAGCTCAAGGCGGTCAACGAACGCCTGTGGGTGATCGAGGACGATATACGGGTGCAGGAAAAGCAGCAGGCCTTCGGCGCCGATTTCATCCGGCTCGCCCGCAGCGTCTATTTCGAGAACGACGAACGTGCGCGCATCAAGCGCGAGATCAACACCGCGCTGGGCTCGGCTTATGTCGAGGAGAAGTCGTACGAGGACTACAAGGGCGGCGACGCGCCCTGACGCGGCATCGGGCGCCCACCGCCCGTAGAGCCGAGCTTGCTCGGCTGCTTTTGGCAGCGACGCTGCCGAGCTTGCTCGGCTGTTCCTGGCAACGCGCAGCCGAGCAAGCTCGGCTCTACGTGGCCGGTCAGCTCGCCAGCGCGTAGGCGGCCACGGCGAAGCCCAGCAGCGCCGCGGTAATGGCCACCAGCGACAGCCGCTCGGCGCGGCTGAGTTGCCGCTCCAGTGTGCCGAGCTTGCGGTCCAGTTCGACCGAGGCCTGCTGCAGCGAGGCGATGGTCTTCTGCATCTCCTCGGCCAGCAGCCTGATTGATTCGGCATTCTGCGCCGCCGCATCCTGCAGCTCGATGATCTGCTGCGGTACCAGGTCCGGTGCCTTGTCCGGATTCCGGCTCCGGGTGAAGATCGGTTTCGCCATCTGGATGATGTCGGGCAGGAACGGCGCGACCACCGTGAACCATGCGGCCATGAAGCACTCCCGTTTGTTGATGTGGGCTGATGTGATGCGGCGCGATGAAGGTCCTAGCGAGTATGCCTGCCGGGCCCTGCGTCGCCGTCAGCGGTGGTCGGCGAGGTAGCGTTCGAACGCGGCCACCGCGTCCGCCACCGTGATCAGGTCCATCACCCCTTCGTGCTCGATCTTGCGGCCCCACCGGAGCTCGCCCGCCGGCTTGCCCAGGTATTTGCGCGCGGCATCGTCGTAGCGGTCCACGCAATAGCGCCGGTCGCTGTACGGCCCACTGCGCGCGGGGTTGCTGGCCGCGTGCAGGCCCAGCACCGCGGTGCCCATGGCGTTGGCGATATGCATCGGGCCGGAGTCCGGCGTCATCAGCAGCTGGCCGCGTTCGAGCAGCGCCGGCAGTTGCTTGAGCGTGTCCTTGCCGACCAGGTCCAGCGCCGGGCCCGGCATCGCGGCGAGGATGCGGTCGGCGGTTGCGCGTTCCAGCTCGCTGCGCCCGCCGCACAGCACCACGCGCCAGCCGCGAGCGGCCGCATGCGCGGCGACCGCGGCGTAGCGCTCGGTGCGCCAGTTGCGCAGCACGTGGCTGGAACAGGGCGAGATCAGCAGGGTCGGTGTGCCGTCGTCGGGCCACTGCGCGCGCGCCCACTCGCGGGCGGCCTCAGGCACCGGCAGGTCCCAGGCGACGGTGGTCTGTCGCAGGCCCAGCGGTTCGCAAAAGCTGCCGATCGCATCGAGCACGTGGATGCCCGGCCTTGCCGGGATGCGCTCGTTGATGAAAAGGCCGTGGCCGTCCCGGGCCCGCGCGCGGTCGTAGCCGATCCGCCGCCGGGCCGGAACGAACGCCGACAGCAGGTTGGCGCGCGCCGCGACCTGCATCTGCAGCAAAGCATCGAACCGACCCCGATGAAGCCGCCTGTCGCGCAGCTCGCGGCGCAGCGTGCGCATGCCGGCCAGTCCGCTGTGCTTGTCGTACTCGATGAACTCGACCCCCTCCAGCCCGGCCAGCAGCCGATGCTCGCCCTTGCCGATCACCCAGGCCAGCCGGACGTGTGGCCAGTGGGCCCGCAGCGTTCTCACCAGCGGCACGACATGGGTCACATCGCCCAGCGCCGACAGACGGAGCAGGCACACGGACGCAGGTGCACGGTCGGTTTGAATTGCTAGACTCCGGTTGATGACGGGGTATGACGCTGCTGAAGGACTGACGCCGTTCCGCGACGACAGCGGCTACGGCGCGATTCTGTTCGACCTCACCCGGGTGCGGCAAGCGAGCGCGGACTGGTTCTCGCCGGCGTTCTGGGGCGAACGTGCGCGGCCGGTGGAAAGCGGTGGCCGCGGTGGCGCGTGGTTCGTCGATGCGCCGTTCGGCCCGGCACTGCTGCGACGCTACCTGTGCGGCGGGCTGGGGGCTCATCTCAATCGCGACCGCTACCTCTGGCATGGCGCCAACAAGACCCGCAGTTTCGCCGAATTCCGCCTGACCCGTGCGATGGCTGAAAAGGGCGTGCCGGTGCCGCGGCCGATCGCCGCCTATTACCGGCGCGTCGGCCTGCGCTACCAAGCCGCGATCGTGCTGGAGCGGCTCGACGACGTGCGCTCGCTAGCCGATCGCGCCGCGGTCGCCGGCGACGGCGCGCCGTGGGAGGAGGCCGGCCGGCTGATCGCCCGCACCCATCGTGCCGGGCTGGACCATGCCGACCTCAACGCCCACAACCTGCTGTTCAATCCCGCCGGGCAGGGCTGGGTGATCGACCTGGACCGCGGCGAGCTGCGCATTCCAGCCACGCGCTGGCGGGAGGGCAATCTCACCCGGCTCAAGCGCTCGCTGCTGAAGCTGCGCGGAATACGGCCGGTCAGCGAGGTCGAGCGCGACTTCGCGCGCCTGCGCGCGGCCTATGATCGCGTCTGGCAACGTGGCTATTGATGCGCCGGCGCTGATAAGCCGGCCCGGATCGGCACAGGTGGACGTGAATTGATGGGTTGGCAATTGCGCCTGCAGGGCGTGGGCAACGCCTCGGCGGTCGAGCTGGGCTCGGCGATGGCGACGATAGAGCGCGATGGCGCGCCGTGGCTGACGATCGACTGCGGCGGCGAGGGGCTGACCGCGTATCTCGCGCACTACGGCGAGGCCCCGCGTGCGCTGTTCGTGACCCATACCCATCTCGACCACGTGGGCGGTTTCGAGCGCCTGTTCGTCGAGAACTATTTCGACCCGGTGCGGCGCGGCCGGGTGCGCCTGTACGTGCCGGCGAAACTGGTGGCGCTGCTGCACCAGCG
Organism: Pseudomonadota bacterium; assembly: GCA_019348095.1. Lineage (GTDB taxonomy): Bacteria > Pseudomonadota > Gammaproteobacteria > Xanthomonadales > Xanthomonadaceae > Novilysobacter_A. Next base: position 4,941 of record JAHWKC010000077.1, read on the forward strand.
CGTCGGTGATTATCCCAACGCCCTGGCCGAGGGCGGCGCGAACTTCTGGGACGCGTTCCAGGTGATCCCGGTCGGGGACGCGTTCTGGCACGACGGCGTGCGGCTGGAGGTGTTCCCGGCGCGGCACCACTGGCCGGACTCCGCCTTCGGCCTGCGCCTGCACGGTAGTCTGGTCTGGACCGGCGATACCCGCCCGATCCCCGAGGTGCTGGCGAAGTTCGCCGACGCCGGCGAGGTGATCGCGCACGACTGCGCGCTGCATGGCAATCCGTCGCACAGCGGCATCGAGGATCTGGAGCGCGAATATCCGCGCGAACTGCTCGATCGCTGCGTGCTGTACCACTACGCCAGCGGCGAGGACGGCGCGGCGCTGGCGGCGCGCGGTTACCGCATCGTGCGTCCCGGCGAGGCGCTGGCGTTGAACGAGCCGACCGCACCGCGGTCGAATCGGTGATGAGCGCACTTTATTCAACTCCCGCGCCACCGGCCGCGTCCTCGCCGCGCGACCTGCTGGGCCGACCCCTGCATGACCTGCGGCTGTCGGTGATCGAGGCCTGCAATTTCCGCTGCCCGTACTGCATGCCGGCCGAGCGCGTGCCCGACGACTACGGCTTCGATGCGGCTTCGCGGCTGTCGTTCGGCGAGATCGAGACGCTGGTGCGCGGCTTCGTGCGCATCGGCGTCAGCAAGCTGCGACTGACCGGCGGCGAACCACTGCTGCGCAAGCACCTGCCGCAACTGGTCCGGCGCCTGGCCGCGATCGAGGGGCTGGCCGATATCGCGCTGACCACCAATGGCTCGTTGCTGGCGGGGCAGGCACAGGCCCTGCGTGAGGCCGGCGTGGGCCGCATCACGATCAGCCTTGATGCACTGGACCCGGTCCTGTTCCGCGCGATGACCGGCGGGCGCGGCGAAGTCGCCGACGTGCTGGGCGGCATCGAGGCGGCGAGACGTGCCGGATTCGACTCGATCAAGCTCAACTGCGTGGTGCAACGCGGGGTCAACGAGGACCAGGCGCTGCCGCTGGTCGAGCACTTCCGCGGCAGCGGCATCGTGCTGCGCTTCATCGAGTACATGGACGTGGGTACCTGCAACGGCTGGCGCCGCGAAGGCGTGGTGCCCTCGGCGGAACTGCACGCCCGCATCCACGCGCGCTGGCCCCTGCGGTCGCTGCAGCCGCAGTACCGCGGCGAAGTAGCCGCGCGCTATGCCTTCGCGGACGGCGGCGGCGAGATCGGGTTCATCAGCTCGGTGAGCGCACCGTTCTGCGGTGATTGCCACCGCGCCCGCATTTCGGCCGACGGCGCGCTCTACACCTGCCTGTTCTCCGGCGAAGGCACGCCGCTGCGTCCGCTGCTGGCCGACGGCGATGTCGCCCTGGCCGCCCATGTCGCAGCGCTGTGGTCGAAGCGGGTGGACCGCTACAGCGAGCTGCGGGCCGACGCGGGCAGTCCACGCAAGAAAGTGGAGATGTTTCTGGTCGGCGGTTGAAAACCTGCCGTAGGGTGGGCACGTTTTTTGTGCCCACCGTGGCCGACGATGGTGGGCACAAAAGCGTGCCCAACCTACGGAGGCTTTCCGCTTTCAGCTGGCGTCTCCGCCGACGAGAAAACGACGCAAATCCTTTCGGATTTCGATGACCCAGACGTGAAGAAAACATCGAACAAACTCACCCATCTCGACCCCGACGGCCGCCCGGCCATGGTCGACGTGTCCGGCAAACCCGCGACGGTGCGCGAGGCCCGCGCCGAGTGCCGCGTGCGGTTCCCGGCCGAGATCGCCGCGCAGCTGCGCGCCAGCGGCCTCAGGAGCAGCAAGGGCGGGATCGTCGACACCGCGATCATTGCCGGGACCATGGCGGTCAAGCGCACCCACGAGCTGATCCCGTTCTGTCACCCGCTGCCGATCGACGGCTGCTCGCTGGTGATCGACTGGGACGGCCAGAGCAGCCTGCGGATCGAGTGCGCAGTCAAGACCACCCATCGCACCGGCGTCGAGATGGAGGCGCTGACCGGCGCGACGGTCGCCGCGCTGACCGTCTACGACATGTGTAAGGCGCTGTCGCACAAGATCGTCATCGGCCCGGCCCGGCTGACCGGCAAGCGCGGCGGCAAGCGCGACGTGGGAGCGGCGTGATGGACCGTGCTGCGACGGACACGGTCACCGTGCTGTATTTCGCCAGCCTGCGCGACGCCGCGGGTGTCGCGAGCGAGTCCTTGCCCGCGCAGGGCGATCTGCGCGCGCTGTATACGGCATTGCGCGGGCGGTACGGTTTCGCGCTGCCGATTGAGCGACTGCGCGTGGCGGTCGATGGCGCGTTCGCGCGGTGGGACGATCCGGTGCGCGCCGGCAGCGAAGTTGCGTTCATCCCGCCCGTCAGCGGCGGCTGAGTCGGGGCGGCAGCGAAGTGATGGAGACCACCACCGACGCCGCTGGCGATCACCTCGTGCAGCGATTCCGCCTCGCCGAAGCACCTTTCGAGATCGCCCCGCTTCGCGCGGCCTTGCTCGATGCGCGTGCCGGCGCCTACGCCGGCTTCGAGGGCTGGGTGCGCGACCACAACGACGGCCGGGGCGTCCACGGCCTGCGCTATCAGGCGTACGCCGCGCTGGCCCAGGCCGAGGGCGAGCGCATCCTGGCCGAGGCGCTGGAACGATTCGCGATAGTGAATGCACGCTGCGTGCACCGCGTCGGCGAGCTGGCGATCGGCGAGCTTGCGGTCTGGGTCGGCGTGAGCGCCGCGCACCGGGAGGCCGCCTTCGCCGCCTGCCGTTTCGTGATCGACGAGGTCAAGGCGCGTGTGCCGATCTGGAAACACGAGCGCTACGCCGATGGCGCGGCCGACTGGCTGCATCCAGACGATCAGCCCAGGTAGGCTCGTGTAGGAGCGACGTAAGTCGCGATGCGTTGGGGCACGTGGTGACGCAATCGCGACTCACGTCGCTCCTACAGAGATCACCACGATATTCACGGGCCAAAATGGAGGCGACCCCGCCGGCTGACCTCGGCACCCGCGTCGATCGATACCGTTGCTGCCTTCCGGCCCTGGCGGGATTTTCGACCTAGCGTCGCGAGGGGCCGACGGAGCCACCATAGAAACCACGAATCCCGCGCTTGCGGGGATGCGCGTAAAAACTGGCGGAGAGAGGGGGATTCGAACCCCCGAAGCGCGGTTTAGACGCTTACACACTTTCCAGGCGTGCTCCTTCAACCACTCGGACACCTCTCCGGACCCGATGCGGCACCGTTCCGGCCGCACTCAGGGCCGCAAAGTCTAGCTGCCGCGAGGGTTTCGGACAAGGTGCGGGGCGAGCGGCGGCTGTCGCCGCCCTCAGGTCACGGCGACGGCCGTGGCACAATGCGGGCGAGCTCGCCGGTGCCGCGACTACGCCGATCGACAGGCGGCTGGCGCCGGGTGTACAGGCGCACCTAAGCACGTTCACGCACGACTTCCCGAAGGCCCCGATGTCCTACCTCGTCCTAGCCCGAAAATGGCGCCCGCGGCGATTCGCCGAACTGGTCGGGCAGGAGCACGTGGTGCGTGCGCTGACCAATGCGCTCGACTCCGGCCGCGTGCACCACGCTTTCCTGTTCACCGGCACGCGCGGCGTCGGCAAGACCACCATCGCGCGCATCTTCGCCAAGTCGCTGAACTGTGAGCAGGGCACCTCCGCCGAGCCGTGCGGCGAATGCGGCGCCTGCCGCGACATCGATGCCGGCCGCTTCCTGGACCTGCTCGAGATCGACGCCGCCAGCAACACCGGCGTGGACGACGTGCGCGAGGTGATCGACAACGCGCAGTACATGCCGTCGCGCGGGCGCATGAAGGTGTACCTGATCGACGAGGTGCACATGCTCTCCAAGCCGGCGTTCAATGCGTTGCTGAAGACGCTCGAGGAGCCGCCGGGGCACGTCAAGTTCCTGCTGGCGACCACCGATCCGCAGAAGCTGCCGGTGACGGTGCTCTCGCGTTGCCTGCAGTTCAATCTCAAGCGGCTGGACGAGGCGCAGATCAGCGGTCAGATCGGCAAGATCCTGGAAGCCGAGGACATCGCCGCCGAGCCCGGTGCGATCCGCCAGCTCAGCCGTGCCGCCGACGGCAGTCTGCGCGACGGGCTGTCGCTGCTCGACCAGGCGATTGCCTACACCGGTGCCGGCAGCGGCGCCGT
>JAHWKC010000078.1 GCA_019348095.1 Pseudomonadota bacterium
CGGGGGCCAAGGCAAATCCGCCGTGATCCCCCTTTGCCAAAGTTGGAAGCAACCGAGGCGGTCGTCTCGTCCGAGCACTTATGCGCCCGTGGCCTGCCTCGACAGCCCCGTTTGTCAGGGGCTCCAGTACACCTGCAGCGGCGCCGGGTCGTGACTGCCAGCGGGCAGGTCGATCGCGGCCAGCACCGGCCATTTTCTGACGTCGCCGCTGGCCAGTGCCTGCTCGAGCACCTCGCGCTTGCGCTGGCCCTGGATCAGCAGCAGGCGCGACTGCGCGCGCGCCAGCCCGGCTGGGGTCAGGCTGATGCGCCGCAGCCATTGTTGCGCGCCCGCACAGCCGCTGGCGTCGACCTCGACATAGGCCTGACGGCTGTCCAGGGCGCGATCGAAGTTGCGCATGTGCGGAAACAGCGATGCGGTATGGCCATCGGCACCCATGCCGAGCACGGCCACGCTGGCGACCTGCTGTCCATGCGCGTTGGCGCTCGCCACCGCGTCCTCGATCGGCCGACCCGGTTGCGTCATCGGTTCGAAGCGGGCCTGCGCGGCATGCTGGGTCAGAAGATGCGTGCGCACCAGGCGTGCGTTGCTGTCGGGGTCGTCCGGCAACAGCCAGCGCTCGTCGACCAGGGCGACATCGACCCGGTTCCAGTCCAGCGGCGCCTTCGCCAGTGCGCGATAGACCGGCGCCGGGGTGCCGCCACCGGACAGCAACAGGCGCGCGCGCGGGCGCTGCTGCAGGTCGCGACGCAGTTCCGCGGCGATCGCCACCGCACTGGCCCAGGTCCACGCATCGGCGCTCGGGAACGCGTGCAGCACCGCGCGCGTGGGATCGAGCGAGTCCATGGCAACCGGATCGGGCGGCGGTGCGGCGGGCATGGTTCGAGTGTCGCATGCCGACCTCACGCCTGCGTGTGATCGGGCAGTGCCTGTGCAGGCACCCGTGGCAGCTGTCGCGCAAGGGCCGCGGCGCCCAGCAGCCCTGGGTGCGGATGGGTCACCGCGAGCGTCGGCACGGTCGCCATCGCCGGCGAAAAACGGCCCTTGTGCTCGAAGCGGTGGCGGAAGCCGGAGTGGGCGAGCCACGGCATCACCCGCGGCACCACGCCACCGGTCAGGAACACGCCGTCCCACGCGCCCAGGGTCAGCACCAGGTCGCCCGCGGCCGCGCCAAAGACGGCGCAGAACACATCGATGGTGTGCAGGCAGCGGGCATCGCCGTCCAGTGCACGTGCGGTGATGTCCTCCGGCCGCAGGGGACCGGGGGATTCATGTGCCTCCTCGCCCCCGGCCATCGCACTGAGCGCCCGATGCAGGTTCACCAGGCCGCCGCCACTGACCAGTCGCTCGTTGGAGACCCGGCCGAACTCGCCCGACAGGCGTTGCAATATGCCGATCTCCTCCGGCGTGCCGGGTGCGAAGCTGACGTGGCCACCCTCGGTCTGCAGCGCGTGGTACTGGCCGTTGCGACGCAACAGCGCGCCGACACCCAGGCCGGTGCCCGGGCCGATCACCGCATAGGTGCGGTCAGGGCCGTCGCCGCCCCCCACGTCGTGGCCCGGCCAGCGCGCGGGACCGACCTGGGCGACGTCGGTGTGGTCGAGCAGCGACACCGCCATCGCCTGCGCGGCGAAATCGTTGACCATCTGCAGGTGCTCCAGGCCGAGTGCGCGGCGCGTGCGCTCGATCGAGATCACCCAGGGGTGGTTGGTAATGCGCGCCTCGTCGCCGTCGACCCGGCCGGCCACCGCGAACACCGCATCGCGCACCTGCGCATCGCGGCCGTCAAGGTAGTGCCGGGCCGCATCGGCCAGCGACGCGAATGCCTCGACCTGAAAGGTCTCGATGCTGTCGGCGAGCAGCGGCGGCGAGTCGCCCGGGTGCGCCAGCGCGAAGCGCGCATTGGTCCCGCCGATATCGGCCAGCAGCACGCCGACGCCGCTCATTCCCCACCCCCGCGCGGGGATTTCAGCAAGGTGCGCGGCATGAAGGCGGCCGCTTCGGCCGGCCCCCAGGACCCGGCCGGATAGTCGTGCACCGGCGCCTGGGCCTGCGACCAGGCGCGCTCGACGCTGTCGATCCACCGCCAGGCGGCCTCGACCTCGTCGTCGCGCACGAACAACGTCTGGTTGCCGCGCAGCGCATCCACCAGCAGGCGCTCGTAGGCGATGCGGCGCTGGTCCGAGCGCGATACCGGCAGGTCCAGGGTCATCGGCCGCAACTCCATCGCGCCCCATTCGGACGCGGCCAGGCTGCCCATCAGGCCGAGTTCGATGGTTTCCTCCGGCTGCAGTTGCATGCGCAGCCGGTTGGCGCGGGCGCGCTCACGGCGGGGACGCTCGAACAGCCAGTGCGATACCGGTTTGAACGACACCACCACCTCGGTGGTGCGCGCGGCCAGCCGCTTGCCGGTGACCAGCCGGAACGGCACGCCGGCCCAGCGCCAGTTGTCGATCCAGGCCTGCAGCGCGACGAAAGTCTCCACCGGCCCGCGCGGGTCGGCGTGGCGGTCATCGAAGCCGATCACCGCATCGCCTTCGACCACGCCCGCGCGGTAGCGCCCACGCACCGCGTCGGTCGCCACATCGCCTGGCTCCATCGGCCGCAACGCGCACAGCACCTTGCGTTTCTCGTCGCGGATGCTGTCGGCGTCCAGCGCGGCCGGCGGCTCCATCGCGATCAGGGCGAGCAGCTGCAGCATGTGGTTCTGCACCATGTCCCGCAGCGCGCCGTAGCCGGCGTAGTACCCCTCGCGACCATCGACGCCGGCGGTCTCGGCCACCAGGATGTCGACCGACTTGATCCAGCGGTGTTGCCACACCGCCTCCATCAGCGTGTTGCCCAGCCGCAGCGCGAGCAGGTTCTGCACCGGCGCCTTGCCCAGGTAGTGGTCGATGCGGAAGATCCGCGACTCGTCCAGGCACTCGCGCAGCGCGGCGTTGATGGCTCGCGCCGAGGCCAGATCGCGGCCGATGGGTTTTTCCAGCACCAGCCGCGAGGGATCGGCGAGCAGTCCGGCCGCGCTCAGGCCCCGTGCTGCCGGCACGAACAGGTCCGGCGGCGTGGCCAGGTAGCTGACGCAGGGCCGATCGGCATAGACGCCCAGCGCGTCGGGGATGGCGGCCTCGTCGTCCAGCTCGACCCTGCGGTACTGGATGCGGCCGAGCAGGCCGTCGAGGTCCCCGTCTTCCTCGACAGACTCGCCGTGGCGCTCGCGCAGCCATGTCCGGAAGCCGTCGTCGTCCATCGGCTGGCGCCCCACCGCGACCACGCGGAAGTCCGGCGGTAGCAGGCGATCGCGCCACAGGTGCAGCAGCGACGGAAACAGGTAGCGCTGGGCGAGATCGCCGGTGGCGCCGAACAGGATCAGGGTGTCGTGCATGGGCGCGACGCTACCCGCAAATGGGCAATGGATTCGTGAGCGCCCGTGCTGCCGGCGCGGAAGGCGCGGTCGCGTGCGCGGACCCGGCACAGTTCGTAGGATGGGTGGGGCGAGGGGATACCCATCGTTGCCGCGATCGATGGGTATCGCCCTTGGCGCAACCCATCCTACGGGTCTGCGGGCACAGGTACGGCTGCCACCGGTCCGTGTCGGCGCGTTGGACGCTCCCGCCCGCCGTGCGGCTCGTTATACTCGCGTGGAATCGCGGCTTCACCTCCGCGTCTCGCCTATAAAGATCAGAAGCTTAGGCGATGTAGCTTATCCAGATCCTATCCAACGGCGGCGCCCCTCGCGGCGCCCCCAGGGGCCATCTCGCCGCATGCGTCTATCCACCATCAAGCTGTCGGGCTTCAAGTCCTTCGTCGATCCCACCACGCTACACCTGCCGACCAACATGACCGGCGTGGTCGGGCCCAACGGCTGCGGCAAATCCAACATCATCGATGCGGTGCGCTGGGTCATGGGCGAGAGCTCGGCCAGCCGGCTGCGCGGTGACTCGCTGACCGACGTGATCTTCGCCGGCTCCTCGGCGCGCAAGCCGGTGTCGCAGGCGATGGTCGAGCTGGTCTTCGACAATTCCGACCACACCATCACCGGCGAGTACGGCGCCTTCGACGAGATCTCGGTCAAGCGCACCGTCAGCCGCGACGGCGCCAGCCAGTACTACCTCAACGGCGCCAAGTGCCGACGCCGCGACATCACCGACCTGTTCCTGGGCACGGGGCTGGGCCCGCGCAGCTACTCGATCATCGAGCAGGGTCGCGTCGGCCAGATCGTGTCGGCCCGGGCGCAGGACCGCCGCTCGATCATCGAGGAGGCCGCCGGCATCACCAAGTTCAAGTCCAAGAAGAAGGCGGCCGAGCGCAAGCTCGAGCTGTTCCACGGCAAGTGGGGCGGCAACGTCGACCCAGTGTTCAAGGAGTTCGCGTACTGAGCGGCGCGGTCGCCGCGGCCGTTCACCTGCTGCGCAAGCGGCGCAGGGACGCCCCTTCAATGGAGCCGGCCACGATGTGGAAGCGTGCCGTCGCGGCCCGGTCACCCTGGAAGGCCGCGAACCTGCGCTGCAGCAGGCAGGCCTTCATTTCCTCGGTCACCTGGGCGTTGGGGACGAAGTTTTCCAGCACCACGCGACCGGTTTCCCCCGAAGGCAGCACCTCGACGATCCACGCGGCCGAAGCGGCACCGATCCTGTCGAGTTTCACGTAGCACGGGCCGGGGTCGTTCGCCACGCGAACCAGGCCGATGTCCTGCGCCGAGGCGCGCCGGTGCATGCCTTCCTCGCGCTCGCGCATGCGCTGTGCCACCGCCGTTTCGTGCGTGGCGAGATACGCCTCAACGTCCTCGCGCACCAGCTTGCGCGGCAACCGCGGGCGCGGCCACTTCCAGATGATCTCGACACGGGCCAGGAGGTTGCCGTTGTAGGCCGAGCGTTGGAATTGCATGTCGTCGGCGCCGCTGAGGTAGTCCTGCAGGACGGTCCTTGTGAAGTACAGATAGACCTGCGTCCACTTCATGGCCTCGCGGGCGTTGGCGTGGCGCATCTCCATTTCCGCGAGGTCGGCATAGGCCGGCAAGTAACCGTCCTCGGCCATGGTCCGGATCAGTCCGCGCGCCTTCGGCAGGTCCTGCGGCACGAGGTTGCCGGGGAGGTCCGGTCCGTGGCGGTAGAGCTGCCCAAGGGTGTAGCCGAACTCGGGACAGCCCTCAAGAGTCGCCAGACGTTCGTAGGCCTCGAGTGCACTGGTGCGCCGCTCGGTCGGCACGTTCGGGTCGAGCAGGTCGAGGACAGTACCCTGCGGCAAGGCGTCGTATGCCTCGCTGCAGGCGCCGGCCGCGAAGGTGTCCTCCGCCGCCGTGGCGGCTACGGGCGCGGCCAAGGCCGCGAACAAACCAATCCAGCGCCACTCCATGCGTCCCCTCCGGATGAGTCGTACCGCGGTGCGACGCGGTAGGTAATGGCCGGCGCGCTGTCTTCCCCTGGCGCGCGTAGCAAGCGCACTATCGCATGTTCCGTGCACCAGCTGCCGCCTGGGCGCGACGACGCACGGCACCATGTCGAGCCAGTCCCGCGCCTCCTTTGTAGGAGCGGCTTCAGCCGCGATGCTCTGGTAGGAGCGAGGTGAGTCGCGACCGGCGCCGCCGCTGCCATCACCGTCGCGACTTACGTCGCTCCTGCCGGGCCTCGTTGACAATCAGCGCACCCGGCCTTGGCCCCGGCTGCGTTAGCCTTGCCGCATGAACACCTCCCCCGCACCTACCGAACAATCCGCCTCCGAGGAACCCCTGCGCACCGTCGAGTTCGCCGCGACCGACGCGCTGCTGCGTGAGGACGTCAAGACGCTCGGGACGCTGGTTGGCGAGATCCTGGCCGAACAGCGCGGCGATGCGTTCCTCGCCGAGGTCGAACTCCTGCGCCGAACCGCGATCGCGCGGCGCGAGTCCGACGCGCCGGTGGCGGAGCTGGCCGAGGCGCTGGCCGACATCGAGCTCGAACAGGCCGGCGACCTGGTGCGTGCGTTCGCCAGTTATTTCCAGGCGGTGAACCTGGCCGAACGCGTGCACCGCATCCGTCGTCGCCGCGACCACGAGCGCAGCGGCGACGGCGCCCAGCCCGGTGGCCTGCGCGCGGTGCTCGCCACCCTGGCGCGGCAGGGTGTCACCGCCGAGGAGGTGGCCGCCCTGCTGCCGCGGTTGCGGATCGAACCGGTGTTCACCGCCCACCCGACCGAAGCGGTGCGCCGCGTGCTGCTGGAAAAGGAGCGCCAGATCGTCGCCTGCCTGATCGCCGACATCGACCGCGGCCGCACCCCGGCCGAGCGCCGCGCCGGGCGCGAGCGCATCCGCCTGGCGCTGACCGCCAGCTGGCAGACCGCCGAGGCGCCGGCGGCTAAGCCCAGCGTCAGCGACGAGTTCGAGCACGTCGGCTTCTATCTGTCCGAAGTGCTGTACCGCGTGCTGCCGGTGTTCCACGAGGTGCTCGAGGAGGCGCTGGCGGAGACCTTCGGTGGCGAGTTCAGCTTGCCGCCGCTGCTGGGGTTCGGCACCTGGGTTGGCGGCGACATGGACGGCAACCCCAATGTTGGCGCCGCGACGATTGCCGCCGCGCTGGATGGCCAGCGCGCACTGGTGCTGGCGGCCTACCAGCGCGATCTGGTCACGCTGGGCGAGTCGCTGAGCCAGTCGCAGACGCGGGTGCAGGTCTCCGCTGCGGTGCTGGAGCGCATCGAGCAGTACCGCGCGCTGCTGCCGGAGGCGGCGGCGCAGCTCAAGCCGCGCCACGCCGACATGCCGTATCGCAACCTGCTGGCGTTGATGGGCGAGCGCCTGCGCGCCACGGCCGACCAGCAGCCCGCCGGCTATCCCGATGCCGATGCGTTCCTGGCCGACATCGTCGCGATCCAGGACAGCCTGGCCGCGCACGGCGGCACCCATGCCGGCGGCTTTTCGGTGCTGCGCCTGCGTCGTCGCGCGCAGTGCTTCGGATTTCACCTGGCCAGTCTCGACCTGCGCCAGGACTCGGCGGTGCACGACGTCGCCCTGGCGGCGTTGCTCTACGACCCGGCGTGGGCGTCGCGCCCACCGGAGGAACGCGCCGCGCGCCTGCACGGGCTGCTGACCCGGCGCGAGATTCCTGCCGCCGAACCCGACGCGGCCGCCGCCACGCTCGCGGTGTTCCGCACCGTGGCCGAGCTGCGCCCGCGCTTCGGCGAGCATGCGTTCGGGCCGTACATCGTCAGCATGAGCCGCAGCGCGGCCGACGCGCTGGCGGTGCTGGCGCTGGCGCGTATCGCCGGCTGCGTCGACACCGACGTGGACGGCCGCGGCGAGCAGGTGCCGTTGGATGTCGCACCGCTGTTCGAAACCGTCGATGACCTCGATGCCGCCGCCGACACCCTGCGCGCGCTGTTCGCCGACCCGGTGTACCGGCAGCACCTGGCCGCGCGCGGCGACCGGCAGGTGGTGATGCTCGGCTATTCCGACAGCGCCAAGGACGGCGGCATCGTCGCCTCGCGCTGGGCCTTGCAGCAGACCCAGATCGCGCTGACCCGGCTGGCCCATGACAGCGGGGTGCGCATCGCGTTCTTCCACGGCCGCGGCGGCTCGCTCAGCCGCGGCGGCGGCAAGACCGAGCGCGCGGTGATCGCCGCGCCACGCGGGTCGGTCGATGGCATGTTGCGGCTGACCGAACAGGGCGAAGTGATCCACCGCAAGTACGGCATCCGCGCGATCGCGCTGCGCACTCTGGAGCAGACCACCGGAGCGGTGCTGCGCGCGACGCTGCGGCCGCGCCCGCCCGAACCGCGCGAGGAGGGCTGGCGCCGGATCGCCGGACAGCTCGCGAGTGATGCACGCGCGCACTACCGCGCACTGGTACACGAAGACGCGGATTTCCCCGCGTATTTCCGCACGGCGACCCCGATCGACGTGATCGAGCGTCTGCGGATCGGGTCGCGCCCGAGCAAGCGCGGCGGCAGCGGCGGCATCGAATCGCTGCGGGCGATCCCGTGGGTGTTCGCCTGGTCGCAGAACCGCTGCGGCCTGACCGCGTGGTACGGCGTCGGCACCGCGCTGTCGGCCGCGCTGGAACAGCACGGGCGCGACGCGCTGGCGGAAATGGCCCGCGACTGGCCGTTCTTCGCAGCCCTGGTCGACGATGTGGAGATGGTGCTCGCCACCTCGGACATGGCGATCTTCGAGCGCTACTCACGCTTGGCATCCGACCTGCCGGGCGGCGACCTGCACGCGCGCCTGCATCCGCACATCGCCGCCGAGTTCCAGCGCACGCGCGATGCGGTGCTCGCGATCAAGGACGAGAAGGGGCTGCTCGCCGGGGATCCGCGCCTGCGCCAGTCGATACGGTTGCGAAACCCCTACGTGGACCCGATCAGCGTGCTGCAGGTCGATCTTCTGGGGCGCTGGCGCGCGGCCGGTTCGCCCGAGGACGCGCGGCTGCACGCGTTGATCGCGACGGTCAACGGCATTGCCGCCGGCATCCAGAACACCGGCTGATCGCGCCTGCACCGCAATGACGGCCAGCTGACGGGTGCGCCGGCTATCATGTCGGCCACGTTTGCAACGGGACATTCCGCGATGAAATCACGTGCCGCCGTGGCCTTCGAGGCCGGCCAGCCGCTGCAGGTCGTGGAGATCGACGTGGAGCCGCCGCGCGCGGGCGAAGTGCTGGTGCGGATCACCGCCAGCGGCGTCTGCCACACCGATGCGTTCACTCTCAGTGGCGACGATCCGGAAGGGATCTTCCCGTCGGTGCTCGGGCACGAGGGCGGCGGCATCGTGGTGGAAGTGGGCGAGGGCGTGGAGAGCGTCAAGGTCGGCGACCACGTGATTCCGCTGTACACCGCCGAGTGCCGCCGATGCAAATTCTGCCTCTCGGGCAAGACCAATCTCTGCCAGGCGATTCGTGCCACGCAAGGCAAGGGCCTGATGCCGGATGGCACGACGCGTTTCTCGATAAACGGAAAACCGATCTTCCACTACATGGGTACGTCGACATTTTCCGAATACACCGTGCTGCCGGAAATCGCGCTCGCGAAGATCCCGAAAGAAGCACCGCTTGAAAAGGTGTGTTTGCTCGGCTGTGGCGTGACCACCGGCAT
>JAHWKC010000079.1 GCA_019348095.1 Pseudomonadota bacterium
TGCCCCATCGTCCCGGGCTTCGGGACGATCAGCTCCGGCGGACGCGGTCCAGCGCCTTCCGGATCCGCGCTGCGCTGGTCGTCCCGGCGGTCCCGAGCTGCTGCGCGAACTGCTGGACCCGGAGCTCCTCGATCATCCAGCGGACGTCGTCGAGCGCGGCGGTCATGCCGCGCGCCGCGTCCGCGCCAGGGTAATGACGGCCACGCCGGCCAGGATGATCGCCATCCCGGCGAGGTCGTACGGGCCGACAGTCTCGCCCACCAGCAGCACGCCCAGTAGCACCGCCACCGGCGGGTTGACGTAGGCGTAGCTGGTGGCGACTGCCGGCCGCGCGTACTTGAGCACGTACAGATAGGCGCTGAAGGCGAGGATCGAGCCGAACACCGCCAGGTAGACCAGCGCCAGCGTCGCACGCGTGGTCGGCTCGGCCGGCAGGGCCTCGCCACTGGCGAAACCCACCCCGAGCAGCGCGACGCTGGCGCACAGCATCTGCGCCGCGGTGTTCATCGGACCGGCCGGCATGTCCTGGCGACGGCTCCAGACCGAGCCGAAGGCCCAGCACATCGCCGCGGTCAGCAAGGCGATCGCCCCCAGGCGCTCGCCCGACAGGCCGCTGCCGGTGTTGAGCACGATCACGCCGGCAAAGCCGACCAGCAGGCCGATGGTTTCCCGCCGCGTCGGCCACTGCCCGTACATGCCGGAGAACGCCGCCGCGAACAGCGGCATGCTCGACACCGCCACCGCCGCGATGCCCGAGCTCACCCGCTCTTCGGCGAAGCACACCAGCCCGTTGCCGAAGCCGAGCAGCAACACGCCGGTGATCGCCGCGTTGCGCCATTGCAGCCGGCTCGGCGCGGCATGCCCGCGCCAGCGCAGGAACGCGTACATCGCCACGCCGGCGCCGAGGAACCGCACGCCCGCCAGCAGGAATGGCGGATAGCTTTCCAGCGCGAAGCGGATGCCGAGATAGGTCGACCCCCAGACCAGGTAGAGCGTGAGCAGCGCGAGCGGGATCAGCACGCGCGGTCCGAGGCGGTCAGCCAGCAGGACAGGCAGCGCCGCCGTGGCGGGGGTGGAGCGATCGGGCATGGGGGCGCGCGGGTCGTGGGCGCCGCATTATCCCCGGTGGCAAGGCTCGCAGGCCACCGGCGCCTGGCCATGGCGAACAAACCCTGCACCGGCATCCACCGGCACGCCCAGAGCGACGCGAGCCCCCTGTCGCGGCCTAGCGGTCGGGCGGAACTGTTTTCGCTGCCGACGTATGAAAGCCCGCCGCCTTCTTGGCGGCGTTGCGCGCAGCGAAGTGCGCCAGGGGCTTGGCCAGCACGCGCTGGACCTCCCGCCGCTCGGCTTGGTCCGCGCTGAGCCCGGCAGCCTCGGCCAGCGCGAGCAGCGTCACTCCCAGGCCACCGAGTTCCTGAGCCAGCTCACCCACCGGCTTGGCATACACGTGGTCGATGAGCCGGTGCAGCATGGCGGGATCGCAGCCGCACGCCTGCGCGGTCTCGATGGCCTCCTCGGCCAGCCGGATGCCACGTTGCTGCACCGACCGCGCGTCATGGTCACCGAAAGCCGCCAGGCACCAGGCATGCGTTTGGACTTGCCGGCGATCGCGTTCGCATTCCGCGCCTCCTCGGTCAGGCGCGGCTGGTGGCGTTCCGTCTTGCGTGCTCATTGCAGCTCCTCCGGCGATGGCCGGAAGAGTACAACGGCCATACCCGCTTACTCGACAGGCTCCTCCACCTCCACCTCCACCGCAATCGCATCCTGGCGACCGCGGTCCACACGAGTGCAGGTTCGGGTTGAGGGGACCGCGCCCACAGCCTCTCGGAGGTGTTTGGAGGGCAAGGCAGCGATTTACCGTGGAGTTCAAGCGCGAGGCGATCACGGGCTCCTCCTGCCGTGTGGCTGAGGCGCGAACTTCATTTTGGCACCGAGATGCCGTATTAGTGGGAGGAGTCCATGCCGTTGGGCGGGTTCCACCAATCCAGCGCCTGCGATCCACGCGCTGACATCGTCTTGAACGGCGGGGCGCAACCCGCCTTGGGGAAGTTGCATGAATCGACAATCGAGTGCCGGAAACGGCGGACGGGCGCAAGTGCGCCTGCAGCGGCCGAGCGGAGTTGCGCAGGCAGGGTCGACGGCGGCAGGACGCGCGCGCATCGCAGTACTGCGGTTGTTGGCACCGTTCGGGCTGTGCGTGGCCGGGCTGACGGCGCCCGCGTTTGCGCAATCGGTCACCGCCGAAGACGCAAAGGCGGCGCTCGCGAAGGCGCAAGCCGCCAATATCCAAGCGGAAACCGCGCTTGCCGCGGCGAACCGTGCGATCGAGGAGGCCAAGGCTGCGATCAAACCTGCATCGGCATTCGCGCATCTTCCGCCCGATACGCTTGCGCTGGAAGGCTATCTCGGCGAATCGCTCGTGTCGGTCGATTCCGGATATCTGATGGTTGTGGGGAAGCACAACAGCGGGTCGCTGATGATCACCCTGCACAATCTCGACGGCAGCCTCGCGGGGACCTTCCTGCTCGGCGCGCCGCAGGCGACGGCGACGTCGGACGTGACACTCCACGAGCTGGCGCAGACCGGGTTCGCGCATTGCGCACCGAACGCACAGCCACGCGCAGCGGGCCTGAAGCGCGACGGCAGTGGCGTTCACTTCGGCTGGTCGTGCGGTGGCAATCGCCGCGGCGAGGGCGCCGTGCACCACTCCTACACCGTCCAAGCTGACGGGCCAGGCATTCGTACCCGGTACATGGGCTTTACGCTGGGCTCGTCGGATGTCTCGAGCGACGAGCACCAGTACTTGCCGATGACCCAGGAGGTGTTGACGGCGGCGGCGGAAAAGGCCCGCGAGCGCTACGAAGAGGAACAGCGACGCCAGCAAGTCGAGCGTCTCGAGCGGGAGCGGCAGCTCGCCGTGCAGAGGCAGCGCGAGGCGGAGCAACGCGATGCGCGCAATGCGCGCTGGGGCCAGGTGATGGGCGCACTGAATGGTGCACTTGACGCTGGCCTCGAGGTTGCGCGAGCGCAGGAAGCTCAGTCCCGATACGAGCTAGATAGGACGCTGGCGGGCATCAACGCGCAGCTTGCGGCGCAGCGAGCCGCGGAGGCGCAGGAGCAGACGCAGCGCCACGCAGAACAGCAAGGCGTGCAACAGCAGGTCGCGCAGTCGCATGGCGAGCAGCAGGAGCTTGCCCGTCAGCAAGCCGCGCGGCGCGATGCACAGCCGCAGATATACGCACGCCCGGCCCAATCGGCCAGCGGCACGGGTTCTTGGGAAACCGCCGGCGGGCCTCCGTCGATGTCCGCTAGCCAGGCCTCCACCCGGGACCGCGCCGACAGCTGCATCTCGCCGCCGGTGACCAGCCGCCACCAGTGCGGTTCGATGACCGGTCACAAAGGGATTGTGTCGAACTCCTGCCCGGAGCCGGTCGACGTGCGGATGTGCTTCATGACCGACAGCGGATGGAATTGCCAACGGCGTGATGGATTGGGCCCGGAGCAGTCATGGGAACCGGGCTGGTGCCACGCCAATACCGGCGAGGTGTTCCACTCCGTGCGCTACAGCGACAGCAGCGAGCCATTGGCGAGCCCGTGAAGCCAGTGGGCTGGGTCGGTAAGGCCAACCCAGCCTACGTCCGGTCTCCACGGCACCCAACTTCGCGCGAACCCCATGCGCTCCGGACACGCGTCGTGCTGCAGGCGACCCGGTTGGCAGATCTCCTCAGCGACGTGATGGTCGGTCTCCCGTCGCGACTCGGCCTCGTATCGGGCAACCTTCGCCGTCAAACGACGTCGGCGGCAAAAAGCCCAGAATCGTCGTGTACAGGTCATCGGCTTCCGATGCCTTGCTGCGCACTCGCCTTGGGGATTGCATCAATCGATCATCTCTCCGAGGTCGCTCACACCCAAGGTGAACATGACGATGCCAACGCCCAGGACGATCTTGACGCCGGGGTGGATGCGGATCCCGAGCCTATCCGTGAGCCAGGCGCTCGTCGGGGGCAGGTAGACGAGCGAGACAAAGGCATACGCCACGGCCGGGACCGGATGCACCAGCAGCAGGTTCAATCCAGCGATGCTGAGGACGACCATGCCGAACACCCACTCCGAGAGGTTTGATGTTCCTGCTTTGCTTCGTGCGTCGTCCATTTAGCCCACCGCATCGGCACCGACCCGCTCCCGCGCCGCTTTCCGGAACAGCTGGGCCGACAGAAGCCAAGGGAGGATGAACACCGCCACGTGCGGCACGACGTCGGCGTAGCCGGCGACCAGGGCGAAGACCGTCATCGCCGCTTGGGCGAGCGCCGTCGCCTGCATTGCGCGGGCCATCCTCCGCGACTGGAACCGCGCGATGAGAGTGCCGATGGCTCCGATCGCGAGCACACCGCCGAACGACAGATTGACGGGGTTGTCCTCGCTACCGAGCATCCCAACGGCCAGGTTGACCCAGACGGTGAGGAACGCGGTCACGATCGCCAAGCCGGAAGCCGCGCGATATGCGGTGCTGCCCGATATCCTCGTTGCCAGTTCGTAGCTGCCGCAGGCGATCGCCAGTAGCACCCCCATCACGAGGAAGTCGCTCGCGGTCCAATCCACCTCGCCGGTGAACTGCATTGCGATCAGCGGAAGCAGCAGCAGGAACACTGCGCTTCCCCAGATCGCCGGGCTCCACCGGTTGCCGCGCCCTCCGCTGTCGTTTTCGATATTCCGTGCCATTGCCGTGTCTCCGCGAAAAGTTTGGGACGGCTCCAGCCTCTCCCGCGTGGATGAACGCGTGATGGGCCCGATGTGAAGCGAGTACGAAGTCGGCGACTTCAACCTCGCTTCACCTTCGCCCCATCGCAGCCTCGTACGGCGCCGGCATGCTCGCCGGCATTCCACTCGCCCGAATGCCATGCACAGCGCGACCACGCCCTTCGCCGCCGACGTCGTCATCGTGGGCGCAAGTTTCGCCGGCGCGGCATGCGCCATTGCCGCGGCGCAGCGGGGGCTGCGGGTGGTCGTGCTCGAGCGCAAGCACGACCCCGGCGACAAACTCCGCACCACCGGAATCATCGTGAAGGAAGCCGCCGAGCAAACCCTGCTCGGCCATATTCCCGCCTCCATGACACGGCGCATCGAGGAGGTACGCCTGTACGCGCCGAGCCTGAAACAGATCGCGCTGGCCGCGCCGGGCTACTACTTCCTCACCACCGACACGCCCGCCGTCATGCGCTGGCTGGCCGACCAGATACGTCTGCACGGGGTCGACCTGCGCCTGGGCTGCTTGTTCACCAACGCCGAGCGCACGGCCGGTGGCTGGCAGGTCGACGGGGTGGGCACCACGCGCTATCTGATCGGCGCCGACGGCGCGCGCTCGCGCGTGGCGCGTCGCTGCGGGCTCGGGGAGGTGCGCCAGTTCCTGTACGGCATCGAGTACGAATTTCCGGGCGCGAGCCTCGCCGAGTCCAGTGCGCTGCACTGTTTCATCAGCAAGCGCTACGCGCCCGGCTACATCGGCTGGGTCGCGCAGAGCCCCACCGGCGTGCAGGCCGGCCTCGCGCTACGCCACGACCCGGCCCACGCACGCGTGCCCGACATCGACGGCTTCCTGTTACGCGTCGGCCGGGCGGGCGGACTGCGGCGCCATCTCAAACCCGGCCACACCCGCGCCGGCCTGATCCCGTGCAGCGGACCGGTGTTCGACATGGCCCGCGACCGCGCCATCCTTATCGGCGATGCCGCCGGCATCGTCTCGCCGGTCACCGCCGGCGGCATCCACTCCGCGTGGGAACACGGCTGGACCGTCGGCCGCGGCATCGCCGCGCACCTGCGCGACGGCGGTGCGGCACCGGAACAAGTCGCCATCGAAGCGGCCCCGCGCTTCCGAACCAAGCGAGCCCTGCGCTGGGCCTTCGATCGCCTGCAGTTCGACTGGCCCTTCGACCTGCTGCTGTACTCGCCGCCGCTGCGCTGGGCGGCGGAGCAGGTGTATTTCCATAAGCGCAGGTCTTGAACGGTTCGGCTTCACTCCCGGTCTTCGAGGCTGCCTCGCACAGGCCCTGCTCCGCAATGTATTTCTAGTGCGTTGCACACCCAACTCCAGTGCGAACTGCAAAACGGGCTTGTTGCTGGGCCAACAGCCGAGCCGCATCGCGCTTGCACTCCGCGGTCAACCGCTGGATTTGCGAACCGGTTGCACCATTCTCAAGTCTCTGCGGAAGGCCGGCGGCGTGGCCGCTTCAGCCGTTGGTATCGCCAATGAAAAAGCCCCGCGGGTGCGGGGCTTTTTCGTCCGGCACGTGCCTGAACTCAGAACTTGAAGCCGACGCGTGCGTAGTAGAAACCGCCGTTGAAACCGTAAGGCGCGTGCACGGGATAGCGCGCGCCGGCGATGCCGGCCCAGGGGTTCTCGTCGGGCACCTTGTCGAACAGGTTCTGCGCGCCGACGTTGAAGTAGAGGCCGGAGGCGAACTTCCAGCCCACCTCGGCATCCACCGTCACGGCGCTGTCGCCGTAGATCGGCAGGCCGCCGTCCTCCGCACGCACCACGTCGCTGTCGAGGTGGTCCTCGTAGAACGAGCCGAAGTAGTTCACGCGCATGTTGGCACTGAACACCTCGCGCTGGTGGTTGATGCTGAAGTAGCCCTTGGTGCGCGGCAGCGCCTCCTCGAGCTTCTTGATGCGCGCCTCAGTGATGATGCCGGGCGTGAAGCTGTCGACTTCGGTCCGGTTCCAGTTAGCCGCCAGCGAATACGTGGTCTCGCCGCCGAAGTGCTCGCTGCTGAAGCTGGTGACCACGTCCACGCCGCTGGTGGTGGTGTCGAAATCGTTGACGAAGAAGCCCACGCGGCTGAGGGTTGCGGCCTCGGCCGCGCCTGCGGCCACCAGCGCGGCGCGGTCGGCGTCGGTGAGGGTGAAGTCGGTGCTGCGCGCGATGCGGTCGGTGACCTCGATGCGGTAGGCGTCCACCGTGGTCTGCCACTCGCCGCTGCTCCAGACCAGGCCCAACGAGGCATTCTTCGACTCCTCCGGCGTGAGCGGTTCGGCGCCGTAGAACGCGGCGACGGGATCGGTCGGGGGCAGCGTGGCCGTATCGCGCAGTTCGCCATCGATGAACGCGGAGGTGACCTGGCTCACGTTGGACTGGCCCGGCGTGGGCGCACGGAAACCCGTGCTGAGCGCGCCGCGCATCGCGAAGGTGTCGGTGAAGTCGTAGCGGCTCGTCAGCTTCCAGTTGGTGGTGCCGCCGAAATCGCTGTAGTCCTCGTGGCGTACGGCCGCGGCCAGCAGGAAGCGCTCGGTCAGGCGCGCCTCGGCATCGATGTACACGGCCCAGTTATCCCGGCTGAAGGTGCCCGCCGTGCGCGGGTTGAAGCCGGGGAAGCCATTGGAGCCGATGCTGAAGCCCTGCTGCGTGAGCGGGCCGATCGCAAAGGACGCCGGATCGCCCGCGATGATCTCGAACTCTTCCTCGCGCCATTCCGCGCCCATCGCCAGGCTGACCGGCTCGTCGAGGAAGCCGACCTCCAGGTCGTGGCCGACGTCGAAGTTGACGTTGCGCTCGGTCTGCACGTTGCCGCCGGGGTTGAAGCGAAAACCCTCCGGCTGGGTGGGGCCCTGCGAGGCATTGATGGTGTTGAGGATGAAGAAGTCGATCTCGTTGCGGCCATAGGAAGCGCTGAGATCCCAATGCCAGCCCTGGCCCCACATGCCCCGGACGCCGGCGGTGATGGCGCTGTCCTCCATCTCGCCGCCGAAGTTCGGGGTAAATCCGCCCGGGAACCCGGACAGGAACGTGAAGCAGCTGGCCGGCAACGCCTCTACCTGCGGGCCGACCACGGAATACGGGATCAGGTTGCCGCTGGCGTCGCGCAGCGTGATGGTCGGGCAGGTCCCGCCGTCGAGCGAGCCGATCAGCAGCGACTCGCCGCCGTCGTTGGAGAACACGCCACCGCGGTTGGTGGGATTGCGGTAGTAGAAGCCGCCGATCACCTCACGCTCGGCATAGTTGCCGAACAGGTAGAAGTCCACGGCCTCGGTGGACAGGCCCATGTTGGCGACCAGCTTCAGGTCCTTGTCGGTCTCCGGCGAGCCCCAGATCTGGGCGGGGTTGGGGACGTCCGGATAGCCGGCGGCCGCCACCGCGGCCGCATCGTCGCGCTGCACGCTGCGCGAGGTGGCATCGGCGGTGCGCCATTCGGCGGTGAAGGTGGCGAATCCATTTTCGGTCAGTGGCATACCGATCTGCGCGGCGTACTGCTGGGTGAAGCCGTCGCCTTCGTAGTACTGGCCGCCGAAGGCTTCGACCGTGCCGCCCTCGTCCAGGCGCTTGAGCCCGAAGTTGATGACGCCCGCGATCGCGTCGGAACCGTACTGCGCAGCCGCGCCGTCGCGCAGCACTTCGACCTGTTCCAGCGCGAGCGAGGGGAACACGGAGATGTCCGGGCCCTGCGAGCCGTCGGACAGGCCGTGGCCGAGGAAGGTGATGACCGCGGCGCGATGGCGGCGCTTGCCATTGACCAGCACGAGCGTGTTGTCCGGCGGCAGGCCGCGCAGGTTGGCCGGGCGCACCAGCGTGGCGGCGTCATCGATCGGAATGGTGCTGACGTTGAACGACGGGATCAGCGTGCGCAGCTTGTCGAGCACGTCCACCGAAGGCTGGTTGTGGAACTCCTCGCCATCGAGGATGTCGATCGGCACGGCCGAAGTCGCTTCAGAGCGCGGCTTGGTGCGCGAACCGAGCACCGAGACGGTCTCGAAGGTGGTAGTTGCCTCCTCTTCCGCCTGTGGCTGGTCTTGCGCCTGTGCCTGCGCGCTGGCGATGCCGGCGACCGACAGCATCGTGGTGGCTAGCGCGAGCTTGACGCCTGCGGACAGCGAGTGGCGCGCCAGGCGGCGCTGCGCGTTCAATTTCGTTGCCATCGAAGTTCCTCTTA
>JAHWKC010000007.1 GCA_019348095.1 Pseudomonadota bacterium
CCGATGCCAACGCCGGCGAATCGGCGAGGACCGTGAACCCGAACGGCGCCGCATCGGCGCGGGTGTTCCCGGGGGCCGCGGCAGCGTGCGTGGCGCCACGGCCGCCGGTCTCGTACCCGCCGAGCCGTTCGGCCGCGACGGAGGGCCACGCACGACCGCGACGGGACACGACGCGGTGCGTGCGCGTGTCGGCGGTGGCGTGGGAGCGGGTCAGCGGGGACATGGACGCCACTCAACACCACGCGCGTGACACCGCGGCGATCGGAGGTGCTGACGCTGTGGAAAAGGACGCCGAGGTCGCCGACGCGGTGCGGTCAATCGCCCCGGCGCGGGCGGACGACGGCGAGGTCGCCTGGGCCGCCGTACTTCCCGCCCGGGGTGACGATGGTGCCGGCGCGTCCTTCCAGGATCTCCTGGGCGTCCTCGAGCTTGCCGATCGCGGCCATGTCTCCGGTGAGCTCCACGAACCGGCACGCGGCGTCGACCTTGGGGCCCATCGAGCCGGCGGCCAGGTCCTCGCGGCGCATCGCCGCCGGCGTGGAGGACGCGGAGGTTGCCGACGACAGCTACCTCGCCCTGCGCCAGAGCGGCCAGAGCGTGATCGAGCGCGGCGATACCAGCCTGTCCAATGGTGCCGAAGCGCTGGCCGCCAAGGTGCCCGAGAGCAACCTGCGGATCGCCGCCGCCGTGCCCGATGTCGCCGGTGGACCGTTCGGACTCGGAGCATTGGGCTGTTTTGTCGCCGCCGCCCTGCTCGCGCTGCTGGCCCTGCTGGCCTGGCGCCCGCCGCAGAGGCGCAGCTCGCCTGCCGAGGCCGAAGAGGCCGGTGATGTGGGCGAGCGGACCTTGGCCGAATCGCTCCAACAACTCCCCCCCACACCTGCAGCGGTGCCCGTGAGCAAACCCAAATCCAAACCAGCCGCGACTCCGGTCGCGATCGACCGCGGCATCTTCCGCGCCTACGACATCCGCGGGATTGTCGGCCAGAGCCTCGATGCCGGTGTCGCCGAACTGATCGGCCATGCAGTCGGGTCGCTGATGCACGAGCAGGGGCTCACCGAGATCGTGGTGGGCCGCGACGGCCGCCTGTCCGGCCCGGACCTGGTCGAAGGCCTGATCCGCGGGCTGCGCAAGGCCGGCCGCAATGTCACCGACATCGGCATGGCGCCGACGCCGCTGATCTACTTCGGTGCGTTCCACCTGCGCGCCGGCTCCTGCGTATCGGTCACCGGCAGCCACAACCCGCCTGACTACAACGGCTTCAAGGTCGTCGTCGGCGGCGAGACCCTGTCGGGCGACACCATTACCGACCTGTACGCGCGCATCGCCGATGACCGCCTGCACACCGCCGAAGCGCCGGGCAACCTGCATTCGCGCGACATCAATGATGACTACGTGCAGCGCGTGGCCTCCGACGTGCAGATCGATCGGCCGCTGAAGGTCGTGGTCGATGCCGGCAACGGTGTCGCCGGCGAGCTCGGCCCGCGCGTGCTGGAGGCGATCGGCGCGGAGGTCACGCCGCTGTACTGCGAGATCGACGGCACCTTCCCCCACCACCACCCCGACCCGAGTGACGCGGCCAACCTGGCGGACCTGATCCAGATGGTCGGCCGGCTGGACGCCGACCTGGGCATCGCCTTCGACGGCGACGGCGACCGGCTCGGCGTGGTCACGCGCGAGGGCGCAACATTTTCCCCGACCGCCTGCTGATGCTGTTCGCCGCCGACGTGCTGGAGCGCAACCCGGGCGCGATGATCATCTACGACGTCAAGTGCACCGGACGTCTGCCGGGGCACATCCTGCGCCACGGCGGCAGTCCGCTGATGTGGAAAACCGGGCATTCGCTGATCAAGGCCAAGATGCGCGAGACCGACGCCGAGCTGGCCGGCGAGATGAGCGGGCATTTCTTCTTCAAGGAGCGCTGGTACGGGTTCGACGACGGCATCTACGCCGCCGCGCGCCTGCTGGAGATCCTGGCGGCGCGACCGCAGAGCCCCAGCGAGACATTGATGGCGCTGCCCGATGGCGTGGCCACGGCCGAGATCAAGGTCGAAGCGCCGGGCGGCGACCCGCACAGTTTCGTCGAGCGCTTCGTGGCGGCGGCCAGGTTCGAGGGCGCGCGGCTATCGACGATCGACGGCCTGCGGGTGGACTGGCCCGACGGCTGGGGCCTGGTGCGCGCCTCCAACACCACCCCGGTGCTGGTGCTGCGCTTCGACGCCGACAGCAAGGAGGCGATGGTCCGGATCAAGTCCGACTTCCAGGCGCAGCTGCTGGCCCTCGACCCCAACCTGCAGCTGCCCTTCTAAAAGGCGTGCCGCGCAGCGGCACACCGATTCCCCTCCCCTTCAAGGGGAGGGCAAGGGGGGATGGGTTTGGCCTTCCCGCCCCTGCGTCTTCCTTCTCCCGCTCGCGGGAGAAGGGGGGCCCCCCACAGGGCCGCTCAGCTGTCCGCGCCGTCAGGCGCTTTGAGTTCGCGATAGCGCTGCAGGGCCAGTTCCAGCTCGCCCTCGATCTCGCCGCGGTCGCGGCGCTGCTCTGCCAGCAGGCTTTGCTGGCGCAGCAGTTGATCGTGCTGGGTCTGGATGGTCGCCGTCAGCGGCTTGGGCACCGGCTTGCCGCCCAGCTCGCTGTCGCTGGCGCGTCGCAGCAGGCTGAGCAGGCTTTGGCGCAGACCGGCGATCCCGAGCTGGGAAGCCTTGACCGTTTCATCGAGCAAGGTGATGCGGTGCTGGAACGCCCGGCGCAGCTCGGCTTCGCTGGCGTACGACTCGGCCATCGCACGGTCGCGCCGCGCCGCAGTGGCAAGCGCGGCTGCCGCCGCGGCACTGGCCTCGGCCGCGGCGGCGGCGGCGGCGCGCTCCTCGGGCGTGAGCGCGCGGTCTACCGCACGCGTGGTCAGGCCACTGCTGGCGCTGATCTCGGTGCGGGCACTGTCGACCGCTGATGCAGGCAGCGCATCGCCGCAGACCCGGCGGCCGTTGTCGTCCCAGCAGTAGACCCTCTTGGCCGGTGACGAGTTCTGCGCAAGCGCCAGCGGGGCCAGGCCCAGCAGCAAAGTCGCGATCAGCAGCGCTAGGTTTTTTTTCATACGCAACGGTAGCTTTTGCAGGTTGTTTCGAAAAGTTGATGCAAGACTCGGGCCACCATGCGGCACCCGGACCTCGCCGCCTCAGCCCGCGCCGAGGCTGCCATAGGCCTGGCGATACGCCAGCAGGCGCTCGCGCTGCGCGGCAAACTCGGCGCTGGCATCGGTGAAGGCCAGCAGATCGCCCAGGCTGGCGACCGCCACCACCGGCAGTCCCCGTTCCTGGGCGACAGTTTCTGCCGCCGAGCGTCGCGAGGCCTCCGGATCGACCGCCTCCTGGCGATCCAGCGCGATCACGATGCCCGCGACCTCGCCGCCGGCCTGCGCGATGATCGCCAGCGCCTGGGCGATGGCGGTGCCGGCGGTGATCACGTCGTCGACGATCAGCACCCGGCGGCCGTCCAACGACGCCCCGATCAGGCTGCCGCCCTCGCCGTGGGCCTTGGCTTCCTTGCGGTTGAACGCCACCGGCAGGTCGCGGCCCTGGTGCGCCAACGCCACTGCCGTCGCCGATGCCAGGGTGATGCCCTTGTACGCCGGGCCGAACAGCAGGTCGAACTCGGGCTGGCCGCACGTGGCCGCATGCGCATCGATCGCATCGGCGTAGCAGCCGGCCAGCTCGGCCAGAGCCGCGCCGGAGTCAAAGCGTCCGGCGTTGAAGAAATACGGGCTCTGACGGCCCGACTTGAGGGTGAACTCGCCGAAGCGCAGCGCGTCGGCGCGCAGCGCGAGCTGCAGGAATCGGTCGCGGTGGTCGGTCATGGGGGGCTTTGGTCGATGGGAGCGGGCGGCCGCCGGCCAGGCGCGTCGCCTTGGGCGGACCCGTGCAGCCAGTACAGCAGCAGCTGCTGCGGCCCCGCGTCACCGCCGGCCAGTTGCTCGCCACTGTCGAGGAACCCGGCCCGGCGATACGCGGCCAGTGCCGCTCGGTTGCCGCGATGCACGGCCAGGGCGAGCACGCGCCGCCGCGGGTGGCGCCGGCGCAGATCGGCGCAGCACGCGCGCACCGCACGCGTGCCGTAGCCGCGGCCCTGCATGCGCGCATCGATCAGCATCGCGCGCAGCCCGACGCTGGGTGCGCCCAGGCTGCGCCCGGCGATGGCATTGGGGGCGAAGTCGAGGCGATAGAAGCCGACCACCGCCGGGCCGGCGAACACCGCCATCGGCTCGCTGAGCGGGTCGCGCTCGGCGTCGAGCAGATTGAAGGCATGATCGCCTACGCAGGCGGTCTGCTCCGGCGCGGCACGCAGCGCACGCACCTCCGGCGCCGAGGCGGCATCGACCTGAGCGACGTGGATGCGGACAGGCGGGGGCGACGGAGCCGGCATGAGGTGAATGATAGGCCACACACGTCCGCGTTCGGCCGTGAGCGCGTTGTTATGATCCGGGCACCCATTTTGCGGAGCCCGCATGCGCATCATCAGCTTCAACGCCAACGGGCTGCGATCGGCCGCCCGCAAGGGTTTTTTCGACTGGTTTCCGGCGCAGGACGCCGACCTGCTGTGCGTGCAGGAAACCAAGGCGCAGGAGCACCAGCTGGGCGGGCCGGAGGGCCTGGACAGGAGCTTCCTGCCGGAGGGCTACCGCGCGTTCTTCCGCGATGCGGCCAAGAAAGGCTACAGCGGCGTGGCGATCTACTCCCGGCGCGAGCCCGACGAGATCCGCACTACGCTGGGTTGGGCGCCTTTCGACGAGGAGGGCCGCTATATCGAGGCGCGTTTCGGCAACCTCAGCGTGGTCTCGTTCTACATTCCTTCCGGCAGCTCGGGCGAGCTGCGCCAGGGCTTCAAGTTCGAAGTGATGGACTGGCTCAAGCCGGTGCTCGACGGCTGGCTCGCCAGCGGCCGCGAATACGTGCTGTGCGGCGACTGGAACATCGTGCGCTCGGCGCTGGACATCAGGAACTGGAAGTCCAACCAGAAGAACTCCGGCTGTCTGCCGCCCGAGCGCGACTGGCTTAACGCCCTGTGCAGCGATGCGGCGGGCGACCGGTGTTGGGTCGACACCTACCGCGCGCTGCATGCCGAAGGCCAGGACTACACCTGGTGGAGCAACCGTGGCGCGGCACGCGCCAAGGACGTGGGCTGGCGGCTTGATTATCAGCTGGCGACCCCGGGGCTGGCCGGCACGCTGCGCGGGTGTGCGATAGCGCGCGAGCCGCGCTTCTCCGACCACGCCCCCTTCACCGTCGACTATGCCTGGGAGCTCGGCCGATGAACGATGCAGCGGCGGGATCCTACAAGGGCTGGCACGGCATTCGCCGCGCGTTCGGCACGCCATCGGCGTTCACGCTGCTGCTGCTCGGCTTCGGCTCCGGCCTGCCGTTCCTGCTGATCGCCTCGATGACGCTGTCCACGCGGCTGCGCGACGTCGGGCTGGACCTGGGCAGCATCGGCCTGATCAGCCTGGCCAGCTTCTTCTATCTGCTGAAGTTCCTCTGGGCGCCGCTGATCGACCGCTACGCCTTCCCGCTGACCGCGTTCCTCGGCCGCCGGCGCTCGTGGCTGCTGGCGTCGCAGCTCGGCGTCACCGCCGGACTGGCGGCGCTGGCGCTGACGCGCCCGGAGATGGACGTGACCGCGCTGGTGGTCTGGGTGCTGATCGCCTCGTTCGCCGGCGCCACCCAGGATTCGGCGGTCGATGCCTACCGCATCGAAATCGCGCCGGTGGATGCGCAGGCCGCGCTGGCGGCGACCTATACGCTGGGCTACCGCATCGGCCTGATCCTGGCCGGCGCCGGTGCGTTGTACCTGGCCGAATTCCGCGGCTGGCAGACGGCCTACCTGGCGATGGCCGCGTTGATGCTGCTGCCGATCTTGGCCACCTTGCTGTGCCGGGAGCCGGTGGCGCCGGAGGCGACCGTGCAGCGCCGGATCGACTTCTTCGGCGCGTTCTGGCAGCCGTTCTCGAGCTTCTTCTCGACCAATGGCCTGGTGCTCGGGCTGGCGCTGCTGGTGTTCGTCGGCCTGTTCAAGTTTCCCGACCAGGTGATTGGCGTCATGGCCGGGCCGTTCTACCTGGATTCGGGCTACAGCAAGGCCGACATCGCCACGGTATCGAAACTCTACGGGGTGTGGATGGGCATTGCCGGCGCGTTCCTGGGCGGCGTGGCGGTGGCGGCGTTCGGCTTCCGCCGGATGTTGTTCCTGGCCGCGATCGGGGTGGCGGTGTCGAACCTGGCCTTCGTGCTGATGGCGCAGTACCCGTCGCAGATCTGGGCCTTCTATGCCGCGATCAGTGCCGACAACCTGTTCCAGGGGTTCGCCGGGGTGGTGCTGATCGCCTTCATGTCGTCACTGACCGACCGCAATTT
The DNA here is from genome assembly GCA_019348095.1 of Pseudomonadota bacterium. Classification (GTDB taxonomy): domain Bacteria; phylum Pseudomonadota; class Gammaproteobacteria; order Xanthomonadales; family Xanthomonadaceae; genus Novilysobacter_A. Next base: position 6,402 of record JAHWKC010000007.1, read on the forward strand.
CACCGCCACCCAGTACGCCCTGCTGGTGTCGCTGGCCAACCTGCCGGGCAAGTTCGTCGGCGGGTTATCGGGTTACATTGTCGAGGCGAGCTCCTACGTCGCGTTCTTCGTGCTGAGCGCCCTGACCGTGGTTCCGACACTGATGCTGCTGCTGTGGCTGTGGGGTCGGATCCAGGAACCTGTGCGGCCCCTCGAGCAAGGGTGAGGCTGTGTCATGAGCGAGATCGTGCTGCGCGACATCGATCCGATACTGTCGGAGCGCATCCGGCGGGTCGCGGAAGGCTACGGCTGGAGTGTGCAGGACGCGCTGATGCACCTGCTCGAGCACGGACTGTTCGTATGCGAGGGCGAAATGGCCGGGCGGTTCGATGACTCCGATGCCTCTGCGCTGCAGGCCGCGATCGCGGCGCTGGAGGAGGTGCCGGACGATCCGGGCTTTTCGCTGATCGGCCGCGCCGCGCCGGCCGTATCGGCCAGCCGCGGCCCGGACCAGTCGATTCCGCGACACCTGTTCGAAGGCCATCGGCAGCCGGACACGGCGCCGGGCGAGCAGCGGCAGAAAAAGCACCATTCCGAGTAACGTGCGGGCCCCCCAAGGGGGGCGCCGGTCGGTCCTGTTGCAGGTCGCTGCGCGTCAGCCCGCGTAGACCGCGCCCAGCACGCGCGGGCCGCGGGCCCCGCTCACGCTGGGGAGATTGCCGGGCAGGCCGGCCAGGGTCTGCCGGGCCAGCCACGCGAATCCCATGGCCTCGACGAAATCCGGATCGAGCCCGTAGTCGGCCGTCGATTGCAGCGTCGTCTCCGGCAGGTGCGCGGCAAGCCGCTCCAGCAGCCGCGGATTGCGTACGCCGCCACCGCAGACGATCACGCGGCGGGTGCGCGGCTGATGCGCGCGCAGCGCGTCCGCGGCGGTGACCGCGCTCAGTTCGAGCAGCGTGGCCTGCACGTCCTCGGCGGCTTCATCGCCGCGCAACGCGGCCTGCACCCAGTCGAGGTGGAACTGTTCGCGGCCGGTGCTCTTGGGCGGAGGCAGGGCGAACCACGAGTCCTCGAGCAGGCGCGCCAGCAGGCTGGAGTCGACCTGTCCGCGCGCCGCAAACGCGCCGTCGATATCGTAGGGCTGGCCGAGGTGGCGTTCGCACCAGGCATCCAGCAGTGCATTGGCCGGGCCGGTGTCGAAGCCGCGCACGGTGCCGGCGGTCGATGAGGCGGTACGCGGCAGCAGGGTGAAGTTGGCAATGCCACCGAGGTTGAGCACCGCCCGGTCCTCCTCGGCCGCATGCAGCATCGCGGCATGGAACGCCGGCATCAGCGGCGCGCCATGGCCGCCGGCGGCGACATCGCGGCGCCGGAAATCCGCGACCGTGGTGATGCCGCAGCGCTCGGCGATGAGGTTGCCGTCGCCGAGTTGCCAGGTGAACGGGTGGCGGCCGTCGAAACCGGCGCCATCGGGGCGGTGGCGCACGGTCTGGCCGTGCGAGCCGATCGCCCGGACCTGCTCGCGCGTCACCCCGGCCTGGTCGAGCAGCTGCCTGGCGGCGTCGGCGAAAGCCTCGCCGATCTGCACGTCCAGCGTACCCAGTTCATCCAGCGAATCGGCCGCACCGCCCTGGCCAAGCGCGACCAGGCGCGGGCGCAACTGCGCCGCCCATGGATAGGTGCGGCCGAGCACGAGTTCGCAGGCGACGTGCCCGGCGGATGCGGAGGAGTTGAAACGCACCAGCGCGGCATCGATGCCGTCGGCGCTGGTGCTGGAGGTCGGCGCGAGTTTCAAGCTGTTCGGGCCATGGCCGCGGCTGGAAGCGCAACTGCGCGCCGAACTTGCCGAGCTCGGCTTCCGCCATCGCATCGTGCTGGCGCCCAACCCCTACGCGGCGCGCGTGCTGGCCAATGCGCACGATGGGCTGGCGGTCACCGACCCGGCGCCGATGCAGCACGCGCTCGGCCATCTGCCGGTCGAACGCAGCGGGCTGGCGCCGGAGGTCGCGACAAGCCTGCGTCGCATGGGGCTGCGCAAGTTGCGCCAGGTGTTCGCGTTGCCGCGCGCGGCGCTGACCAGGCGTGTCGGGGTGGAGTCGCTCAGGCATCTGGACCGGCTGCGTGGCGAGCTGTCGACGCCGCTGCAGTATTACCAGCCGCCCGATTCGTTCCAGTCGCGGATCGAGCTCAACTTCGACGTCGAATCCAGCCAGGCGCTGCTGTTCCCGCTGCGGCGCCTGACGGGCGACATGGCCGCGTTCCTGGCCGGCCGCGATGGCGGCGTGCAGCGCTTCACGCTGGTGCTGGAGCACGAGCGTTGCGCCGATACCGAAGTCACGATCGGCCTGCTCGCGCCCGAACGCGATCCTTCGATGCTGTTCGAACTCGCCCGCGGCCGGCTCGAACAGGCGCGCGTGCCGGCGCCGGTGCGTGGGGTGCAACTGATTGCACGCGAGTTGCCGGCGTTCGTGCCGGCCGGGCGTGACCTGTTCGACGCGCGGCCGCAACAGGCGGTGCCCTGGGAGCAATTGCGCGAGCGCCTGCGCGCGCGGCTCGGCGACGATGCGGTGCACGGTCTGGCGGTGCGCGCCGACCATCGGCCCGAGCGTGCCTGGCAGACCGCCAGCCAATCGCGTCATCCGGTCCAGCCGCCGCCCCTGCCCCGCCCCGGCTGGCTGCTGCCAAAGCCTGTGCCGCTGCGCGACCACCGCCTGCGCGTGCTTGCCGGGCCGGAGCGCATCGAGACCGGCTGGTGGGACCTTGAGGTGCGCCGGGATTATTACCTGGTCGAAACCAGCCTCGGCCAGCGCGCGTGGGCGTTCCGGCCGGCCGGCGATCGTGCCGATGCGAGTGGCGGCTTCATGCTGCATGGGTGGTTCGCGTGAACGCTGCTTCCGTAGGGTGGGCACGTCTTTGGTGCCCACCACCGCCGGTGCCGGTACCGGTGCAGGTGGGCACACAGAACGTGCCCACCCTACGTGCGGTCGAGCCCTCCCCTTCAAGGGGGCGAGGATGGGCGTTTGCGAGCCACTGGCTCGCGCCCATCGCAGCGCCTTCGCGCAAAGCGCGGAGGCCGGACGGGTTGGGTGGGGATGGGTTGCAACGGCACCCTCCAACCCATCCCCATCCCGGCCTTCCCCTTGGAGGGGAAGGAGAAAAGCTGCCCGCCTACGCCGAGCTGCACTGCCTGTCGGCCTTCAGTTTCCAGCGCGGGGCGTCGATCGCGCCGGAGTTGTTCGAGCGCGCGAAACAACTCGGCTACAGCGCGCTCGCGATCACCGATGAAGGGTCGCTGGCCGGCATCGTGCGTGCGCTGGAAGCGTCGCGAAAGTTCGACCTGAAGCTGATCGTTGGCAGCGAGGTGCAGATCTTCGACGGGCCGAAGCTGGTGCTGCTGGCCGAAACCCAGACCGGTTACACCACGCTGTGCCAGCTGCTGACGCGCGCGCGCCGGCGTGCGCCCAAAGGCCAGTACCGCCTGCTGCGCGAGGACTTCACCGGCACCGACGGGCTGCTCGCGCTGTGGGTTCCCGGCTTGATCCCCGACGACGCCGAAGCGAGGTGGACCAAGGCGAATTTTCCGCAACGCACGTGGCTGGCGGTCGAACTGCACCGCGGGCCGGACGACGAAGCACGCATCGCGCAATTGCGCGGGATCGGTACGCGCCTGCAACTGCCGCTGGTCGCCGCCGGCGACGTGCACATGCACGTGCGCGGGCGCCGCGCCCTGCAGGACACGATGACCGCGATCCGCCACAAGACCACGGTCGCGCTGGCCGGCCATCGCCTGTTCCCCAACGGCGAGCGCCACCTGCGCGCACGCCGCGCGCTCGCCGCGATCCATCCGGCCGACCTGCTCGCCGAAACCGTGCGCATCGCCGAGCGCTGCACGTTCAAACTCGATGAACTGCGTTACGAATACCCGCACGAGCTGGTGCCCGAGGGGCACGACGCGGCCAGCTGGCTGCGGCATCTGGTCGAACAAGGCGCACGCTGGCGCTGGCCGGAGGGCATCGGACAGAAGGCCCATGAGCTGATCGAGCACGAACTGGACCTGGTCGCCTACAAGAGGTACGAGTCCTACTTCCTGACCGTGCATGACATCGTGCGTTTTGCACGCTCCCAGAACATCCTCTGCCAAGGCCGCGGCTCGGCCGCCAATTCGGTCATCTGCTACGTGCTGGGCGTCACCGAGATCGACCCGGTGCGCATGAACATGCTGTTTGAGCGGTTCATCTCGAAGGAACGCGACGAGCCGCCGGACATCGACATCGACTTCGAGCACGAGCGCCGCGAGGAGGTGCTGCAGTACGTGTTCAACCGTTACGGTCGCGAGCGCGCGGCACTGACCGCGGTGGCCACCCAGTACCGCGGCCGCGGCGCGGTGCGCGATGTCGCGCGTGCGCTCGGGCTGCCGCAGGACATGATCGGCGAGCTCGCCAGCGCCATGGACCAATGGAGCGGCGAGGCGCTGGCTCAACCTGAAACGTTTGCCGAGCACCTGCGCGAACGCGGCTTCGACCCCGATTCGCCACTGCTGCGCCAGGTGATCGTGCTGACCGCGCAGCTGGTCGGCATGCCGCGCCACCTGTCGCAACACCCGGGCGGGTTCGTGATTTCCGAGCATCCGCTGCACACCTTGGTGCCGGTGGAAAACGCAGCGATGGACGACCGTACCGTGATCCAGTGGGACAAGGACGACCTCGACGTGCTCGGCCTGCTCAAGGTCGACTGCCTCGCGCTGGGCATGCTGACCGCGGTACGCAAGACGCTGGACCTGCTGCGCGATTCAGGCCGTCGCGACATGTCGCTCGGCGATATCCCCGCCGAGGATCGGCAGACCTACGGGATGATCAGCCGCGCCGACACCGTCGGCGTATTCCAGATCGAGTCGCGGGCGCAGATGGCGATGCTGCCGCGGATGCGGCCGGAAACCTTCTACGACCTGGTGATCCAGGTCGCGATCGTGCGGCCCGGACCGATCCAGGGCGACATGGTGCATCCCTACCTGCAGCGCCGGAACGGGCTGGAACCGGTCCACTATCCCTCGGACAAACTCAAATCGGTGTTGCAACGCACCCTCGGCATCCCGCTGTTCCAGGAACAGGTGATGCAGATCGCGATGGTCGCGGCCGACTTCACCGCGGGCGAGGCCGACCAGTTGCGGCGCTCGATGGCGGCCTGGAAACGCCACGGTGGGCTGGAGCCGCATCGCCAGAGGCTGATGGACGGCATGCTACGCAACGGCTACAGCCGCGAGTACGCCGAGCGCATCTTCGAGCAGATCAAGGGCTTCGGCAGCTACGGATTTCCCGAGTCGCACGCGGCCAGCTTCGCGCTGATCGCCTATGCCAGTTCGTGGCTCAAGTGTCACGAACCGGCCGCATTCGCGTGCGCGCTGATCAACTCGTGGCCGATGGGGTTCTATTCGCCCGACCAGCTGCTGCAGGATGCGCGCCGGCATGGCATTCGTACCTTGCCGCTGGATGTGCGTTACAGCGGGTGGGATTGCGGTCTTGAAGAAGATCAACATCCGGTAGGAGCGGCTTCAGCCGCGATCGGAAATCGACGCATGCGAACCGACTCTCCATCGCGGCTGAAGCCGCTCCTACAGGAAACGGCACGGGAGAATTTCCTGCGTCCACAACCCGCCATCCGCCTTGGCCTGCGTTTGATCCGTGGCCTGCCGGAGGACGCCGCTCGGCGCATCGAGGACGCGCGCGCGCAGCGGCCGTTCGGCGATGTCGCCGACCTGTGCGCACGCGCCGGTCTGGACCGCCGCGCGCAATCGGTGCTGGCCGATGCCGGCGCCTTGCGCGGCCTGGCCGGGCACCGGCATCGCGCGCGCTGGGCGATCACCGGCGTCGAGCCGCAACTGCCGCTGTTCGCGGAGGCGCCGGCGGCGAAGGAGACCGAGAACATCGTGCTGCCGCTGCCGAGTGCGGACGAGGATATGCGCGCGGACTACGCGATGACCGGCACCACGCTCGGCCGCCATCCGCTGGCATTGCTGCGCCCTCGCCTGCGCGCGCGCCGCTACCAGCGCTCGCGCGAGCTGCACGACCTGCCGCACGGCCGCAGCGTCGCGTTCGCCGGGCTCGTCACCCTGCGCCAGCGCCCGCAGACCGCCAGCGGCGTGACGTTCCTGACGCTCGAGGACGAGGACGGGCTGGTCAATGTCGTCGTGTGGGCGCACCTGGCGGAACGCCAGCGTCGCGAACTGCTCGAATCGCGCCTGCTGGCGGTCGAGGGCCGGCTGGAGTGCCAGCACGGAGTAATGCATCTGATTGCGAAGCGCCTGGACAACCTCACGCCGCTGCTGGGAACGCTGGAGACACGATCGCGGGATTTTCATTGAGCGCGCGACGACGGATCCTGTAGGAGCGGCTTCAGCCGCGATGAGTTGTCAGGACCGACGCCGCATGATGAAAGGCATCGCGGCTGAAGCCGCTCCTACAACACCCCCGCCACCGCACGCAGGTCTCTGACGAGTTCCCCATATGCCTCCTCGCGGCGCCGCTTCTCCGGCATCCGCAGCACCGCCGAGGGGTGCCAGCTCGCGATGCCGCGGGTGTCCTGGCCAATCTCGCGCCACTGCCCGCGCTCGCGGGTGATGCGGAAGGCGTTGCCGAACATCGTCTGCGCGGCCATCGCACCCAGGCCGACCACCACGCGCGGATGCACGCGCAGCAGCTCGGCGGCCAGCCACATCCGGCACGCGGCCTGCTCGGCCGCGTTGGCGCGCTTGTGCAGTTTGGCCTCGCCACGCAGCTCGTACTTGAAATGCTTGACGGTGTTGGTGACATACAGCGCCGACCGCGGCAGGCCGGCTTCCTCCAGCGCGCGGTCCAGCAGCCCGCCGGAAGGGCCGACGAACGGCAGGCCCTGGAGGTCCTCCTGCAACCCGGGCTGCTCACCCACCAGCATCACCGGCGCGTCCTCTGGACCGACCCCGAACACGGTCTGCGTGCCATGGCGCCACAGCGGACAGGCGCGACACTCGCGTGCCTTGCGCCGCAGCGTGCGCACCGTGCCGACGGGGATCTGATCGACCGGCTTGGCGAGCGGGATCTGCGGGTTGTCGGCATTGGCGGAGGGCATCAGACATCACGACGGCCACGAACCTGGAGCCGAAGCTAGAAGCGGTGCGGTGAATGTGCCGGCAAGGGCGGCTGATCGACATTCGATTTCGTAGGAGCGGCTTCAGCCGCGATCGGCGATTGGGTCGGCCGAGAACTCGGGATCGCGGCTGAAGCCGCTCCTACAACAAACCAAAAAAAGGCCCGGGGATGACCCGGGCCACAGGGATGAAACAGCAGGGACTTTGCTTGCCGTCAGTCTTCCGCGCTCTGGTAGTGCGTCATGTAGCGGCTGGCGGCGACCGCATACCCCGCGCGGGTCATGCTCTTGGCCGGGTCGAAGTACGCCTGCAGCGTCGGCTCCAGGTCGAACGGCCCCTGGGTCAGCGCGAAGCGGGCATTGATCAGGCCCAGGTCGAGCGCCAGCTGCACGTAGCCGCGCAGGCTGGCCGGGATCGATGATGCGTCCTCGACCGGTGTGCGCTCACCCATGTAGAACGCGGTGAGTTCGCCGTCGAACGCCAGCGCCTGGTCCTGCAGCGCCAAAGCCTGCACCAGCGAATAGGCCAGGCTGAGCCGGCTGACGCTGTCGTTGGGACGGAAGGCACCGTCGGACAGCCCCATCACGCCGGCCTGCGACTGGCTCAGGTCGCGCAGCGCGCCGCCGGTGGCGACCGCCGATTCGGCAAACGGATACGCCGCATCGCCGGTGTCCAGGTCAGTGAAGCTTGGCTGCCGGTCCAACGGCAGGTGCTGGCGGACGCTGGCGCCCATCACCAGGTACTGCGCGAGCTCACTGCGCTTGAGCTTGGCGTCTGGACGGAACTGACGGTCGGAGTGGCCATCGACCAGGCGGTTGGCCACGGCGTATTCGATCGCCTGGCGCGCCGGATGATCGGCGACATCGTTCATGCCGGTGTAGCCGCCGCTGTTGATGAAGCCGATCTCGCCCTCGACCGTGCCGGGCAGGCCGTAGCCGTTGGTGACATCCAACGGGTCCACCGCGGTGCCCGATACCGAGCCGATGCCGCGCACGGTGATCCGCCAGGTGCCGGCCTTGCCCGGCGCGCCGGTGGTGACGGTGCTGCCGAGCAGCGGCAGCGAGATCGCCGAGCCGTAGCGCACCCCGTCCGGGTCGGTCAGCACCAGCGCCAGCGTGTTGTCGCCGATGCGCGCGCGCGCGCTGACGAAGGCGACCTCCGGGCCGACCTCGAAGGCCTGCTCCTCGACCGTGCCGACCGGTGCGAAGTCGATGGAAAACGGGACCGGGTCCCCGCCCGGTGCGAGCACCGCGTTGGCGTTGAACTCGCGCAATGCGTTGACCGTCGCGCCGAAGTCGCTGCGCAGGTCGGCCGCTTCGGCCACCGCGGCGTAGGCGTTGAGATGGCCGACGCCGGCCTCCCACGGCAGGCGACCGGTCATGTTGGTCGCGGTGCGCTCGATGATGTCCTTGACCTGGGCGGCATTGAGGTTGGGGTTGGCCTCCAGCATCAGCGCGACCACGCCTGCCACGTGCGGCGTCGCCATCGAGGTGCCGCTGGAGTGGGTGTAGAACGGCAGGTGCGCCGGATCCAGGTTGGCTTCGTCCTGCTCGGCCGACAGCGGCGGCAGCGCGCCGGTCACGGTGCGGGTGGAGACGATGTCGACCCCGGTGGCGACCACGGTCGGCTCGTTGATGTAGGTCCACTCGCGCCCGTCCGGCATGGTGAAGCTGCCGGTCTCGCCGCGATTGCCGCGCGAGGAGAAGCCAGTCAGCACGCCGTCCTTCTCGCCGGCGCCGACCGAGATCACCCAAGGGGCCTGCGCGTATGGATTGTGGGTGTCCTCGCCCGGGCCGGAGTTGCCGGCGGCGAACACGCTGACGATGCCGCGCTTGTACAGCTCGTAGCTGGCGATATTGACCGGATTGAGTGGGTCGAATGACCCCGAGGTGCCCCACGAATTGCTGGTCACGCGGATCGGGCTGTCGAAACTGAACTGGTTGGTCGCGGCGTAGTCGAGCCCGCCCACCGCATCGAGGATGAACAGCACCGCTCCGGAGCCATAGCCGATCAGGTCCGCGCCCGGCGCGACGCCGCGGTACAGGCCGTTGGATCGCTCGCCAGTGCCGCCGACGGTGCCGGCAACGTGGGTGCCGTGGCCGGAGCCCAGGTCGGTGTTGATCTGGTCCTCCAGATAGGTGATCGGCACGATATTGGCGCCGGCGATGTCGTTGGCGATCTCGGCCAGGATGTTCTGCGGCGCCAGCACGTTCTGCACCACGTGTTCGCCGAACTTCAGGTCTTCGTGGCTGGCGTCGATGCCCGAGTCGTTGACCATCACCGACACGCCGGCGCCGCTGAACGGGATCGCGCGGTTGAAGTCGCCCGGGTTGGCCACGGTGCGCGCGGCGCCGGAGATCTCGCGCTGCTCCTTGTTGAAGTAGCGCAGCGGCGCGTTGTAGTAGATCGACGCCACGTCGTCCTGCGCCGCCAACGCCCGGATCTCGTCCGGCGTGGCGATGGCGCCGGCGATCGGCAGCGTGCGCATCACCACGCCCTTGTCGATGCCGAGTGCATTCAGCTCGGCCACCTGGCCGGCGCTGACCGGCTCGGATTGGGCGTAGCTGACCACCACGTGCAGCTCGTCGGTCGGCGATGCGGCACTCATGCGCGATAGCAGCTGCGCATCGAGCTGCGCGTCGGCCAGGGCCACTCCGCTGGCGAGCAGGCCGGCGGCGAGCGCGCAGACGCGGAAGGTCCCGCGGTGGGCGGCGGACTCGAAGGCCGGCGTGCGGGGAGAGCTGAATGATGGGGACGTGGGCATGGGGGCTCCGTGGATGCGCCGCAGGACTGGGGCGTGTTCACTGTTGTGGCAGCAAGCGGCGCCGTCCCCCATCGGGAAATGCCTTCAACCCGGATGGGGGAAATCCCCCAGAGGTGCCACAGCCCGCGATCATGACGCGGGCATCACATCGGGTCCGCCTTACTGGCACGTGACCCATGAGTGAAACCCCTACAGACGCGGCTGGCCTGATTGGCTAGGCTGCGCTGTGCAACCTTGCGATCCCCCGTCGGCCTCTTGTCGAGTGCCGCGGCGTCGCCACCGGAGGAAAGATGAAAAAGCTCCTTTTGACGTCGAAACTGCTGGTCGCCGCTGTCCTGTTGTTCGCCGCGGGTAGTGTCGCTGCCCAGTCGCTGCCGGTGCAGATTGATGCCAGCGGCAACACGGCCACGCTAAGGATCGGCGCGTCGGACCTCCTCTCTCTGGCCGATGTGACCCTGACCTTCGACGACGCGAGCGGCCTGAGCCCGGCGAGCCTGGGCGCCAGCGCACAGCTGGTCGATCCCAGCGATCCGGACCTGCTCTCGCGCCTGCCGGAGCTGACCCAGCTCGACTCGGCCCTGCCGCTGTTGATCACGATCGAGCCGCCGGCCGCGGACGGCCTGAGCTTCAACCGCACCGTCCGGGTCGAGGTGCACACCCATGCGCTGACCTACACCGCCGGCAGCTCGTACCGTCTGTTCAAGGCGCAGCTCGGCGGTCCGTTCCGCGACATCACCGATGAGGTCGCACCTGGCAGCGTGCGCTCCCGCGGCACCACCGACGGGTTCTCCCAGTTCCTGGTGCTGGCCGACGTGCGTGCATCCGATACGGTGATCGCGCAGAAGTTCGACTGGCTGCGTGCGCATGTCGCCACCTTNCCGGCGGAGCAGGCAGCCGCTTTTTCCGACTCGATCGACGCGGCCGAGGCCGCCGTCGCCGACGGCAATTACGCCAATGCCATCGCCGCACTCGACACCATCGGCGCGGAGGCCTCGGCGCAGGCCGGCGAGAGCCTGAGCCAGCAATGGAGCGCCTCTGGCGAGACCGACAACGAGGCCGGCGGAATCATGGCCGGCGCGGCCACGCTCAAGTTCAGCATCGCCTACCTGCGCGACTACGGGCGCTAAGCCGACGCCATCGGCCGGTGTCCCCACCAGCCTACGTGACCGCACCCGAACGCAGCCGCGCTAAGATGCGGGGATGCAGGCGCGACTAATCGCCTATCCACCCGATAGTGCAGCGGCCATCCGGTTGATCCAACCCGATGGCACGCTGCACATCGGCCGTGCGCGTGGGGTCGATGCCGATCACGGCGCCCCCGAGGGCCTTTCCGAAGAGTCTTCCCGCGGTTCTCCCACTGAGCTGGACGCTGCCGCCACGCCGGCCTTGCGCGGAGTCGAGCAGCTCGTCCTGGATCATCCTTCGGTATCGCGCAGGCACGCCGAGTTGCGCGCCGAAGGCAGCGGCTGGCGGCTGATCGACTGCGGCAGCAAGAACGGCAGCTACGTCGACGGCATCGCGGTCAGCGACGCCAGGCTGCAGCAGGCGTGCTGGCTGCGCTTCGGCGATGTCTACTGCGAGTTCACCCCGCTCAGCGAAGCCGAGGCCGAAGCCAGCTCGCGCGACCGGGATGACCGTCGCGCCATGGCCACCGCGCACACCATGCGCATCGAGCAGATGACCAAACTGGGCGATCTGCTCGACGCCAGCCTGCGCGCGGTGCTGGAGCTGACCCAGTGCGAACGCGGTTTTGTATTGATCGACCAGGGCGAAGGCCTGGTTGTGCGTGCCAGCCTGTCGCTGGAGCCGGTGGCGCTGGTCACCCGCGCCTTTTCCGGAAGCGTCGGTGCGGTCCGGCGTGCGTTGCGGCTGCGTGCGCCGGTGGTCGCCAACGAGGTCCGCCGTGAAGCCTGGCTGGCCGCGCGCGATTCGGTGGTCTCGGCCGGCCTGAGTTCGCTGGTGTGCCTGCCGCTGCTGGATGGCGAGCGCGTACTGGGTGCTATCTACGTCGACCGCGTGGGCGATGGCCCTGCGATCAGCACGCTCGACCTGGAGCTGCTGGAAGCATTCGCCGAGAACGCCGCGGTCTGGATCGCCGCACGCCGCGCCAGCGAACTGCTGGATGCGCAGCGCGCCGACGCCCCAGCCCCGGACGAGCAGCAATCGGCGCACGAGCGCGACTGGCGACGCATCGTCGCCGCCCATACCGGGGAGATCGAATGACCGGCGCAGCCGGGCCGGCGCCGCCGGGCGGCGATGCCACCGCAACCGGCCTCTACGCGCAGATCGACCTTCCCCCCGGCGCCGTGCTCGCCGGACGTTTCAGGATCGAGTCGATGCTCGGCATCGGCGGCATGGGCGTGGTCTACCGCGCCACCGACCTCACCCTGGACATCCCGGTCGCGCTGAAGCTGCTGCGGCCGGAGCTGGCACAGCGCGCCGGCGCGTTCGAGCGTTTTCGCGACGAATTGCTGCTGGCGCGGCAGGTGTCCAGCCCGCACGTGGTCCGCATCCACGACCTGATCCAGCACAGCGACAGCGTCCCCGACCAGGGCCACGCCGGCTCCAGCGGCCCGGACCACCAGCAGCACGCCCCGAAGCCGGCACCGCCACGCTGGCTGATCAGCATGGACTTCGTGGATGGCACCTCGCTGGATCATCGGCTCGACCGCGAGGGCTCGTTCGGGATCGAGGATGCGCTCAAGCTGACCCGGCAGCTCGCCGAAGGCCTGGCCGCCGCCCACGCGAAGGGCGTGGTGCACCGCGACCTCAAACCGGCCAATGTGCTGCTGGACGCCGAAGGCAACGGCTACATCAGCGATTTTGGCGTGGCCCGCTCACTCGCCAGCAGCGGCCTCACCCAGTCCGGCGTCGTGATCGGTACGCCCGACTACCTGTCGCCGGAGCAGGCGCGCGGCGACAGCGTGGACGCACGCAGCGACCTGTATGCACTCGGCCTGATCCTCTACGAGATGCTGGCCGGCAAGCCGCCGTTCGCCGGTGGCACGATGACC
>JAHWKC010000080.1 GCA_019348095.1 Pseudomonadota bacterium
GTAGACACTGACGACAAAGCTGTCAACGACAACAATGCTGCTGGCGTCTACTTGGCGCGGTAGCCTTGACGCCGCGATGGCCACCGCTGCGCGCCCGTACCACCACGGCAACCTGCGCTCCGCGCTCATGGAGGCGGCCGAGCGCGCCCTCGAACGCGGGGGCGTGCAGGCGCTTTCGCTGCGCGAGCTCGCCCGCGAGATCGGCGTCAGCCATGCCGCCCCCCGTCGGCACTTCCCCGACCGCCAGGCGCTGCTCGACGCGAGCGTCCACCACGAGGCGCTCAAGGAGGTGCCGGAGGGCATGCGCCGCGGCCGGCCCGACCTGCGGCTGTTGGTCACCACGATCACCCCGACCGGTTCCGAACGCGCGCGCGCGCTGTGGCCCGATGATGTCGAGCACGTCTACCTGCCCTACGACCTGCCCGGCGCGGTCGGCCGCTTCCTCGACCATTTCCGCCCGCACGCGGCGCTGATCATGGAGACCGAACTGTGGCCGAACCTGCTGTTCGGCTGCCGCGCGCGCGGGATACCGGCCTACATCCTCAACGCCCGGCTCTCGGAACGCTCCCTGCGCGGCTATCGCATTTTGGCGCCGCTGGTCGGGCGCGCGCTGCGCACGGTGCACACCGTGGCGGCGCAGTCGATGGCCGACGCGATGCGCTTCGTGCGGCTGGGCGCACGCGCCGAGCAGGTGCTGGAGGTCGGAAATCTCAAGTTCGATGTGCTGGTGCCGGAGGCGCTGGATGACTTCGCCGGGCAGTGCCGGGCCCGATGCCGCGGCCGGCCGGTGTGGATCGCCGCGAGCACCCATGAGGACGAGGAGGCGGCGGTCATCGCGATCCACCGGCGCCTGCGCGCGCGACACCCGGATCTGCTGCTGCTGTGGGCGCCGCGTCACCCGGAGCGTTTCCGCAGCGTCGCCGAGCACTCGCGCATGGCCGGGTGGCAGGTCTCGACCCGATCGCGTGCGCGCTGGCCGCAGGAGCATGACGGGGTGTTCGTGATCGACACCCTGGGCGAGCTGATGAACTTCTACGCTTGCGCCGATGTCGCGTTCGTCGGCGGCAGCCTGCAGCCGGTCGGCGGACACAACCTGCTGGAGCCGGCCGCGACCGGCGCCGCCACGGTGACCGGCCCGCACCTGCACAACTTCGCCGAGATCTCCCGGCGGTTGCAGCAGGCCGGAGCATTGCGGATCGGGCCCGACGAGGCCGCGGTCGCGGCCGAGCTGGAGGCGCTGCTGGCCGATCCCGCTGCACGCCAGGCGATGGCGGACGCCGGCCGCGCACTGGTGGAGACCGGCCGCGGCGCGCTGGCGCGGACGATGGTGCTGCTGCAGCCGGCGTTGCCGCCGGTGCGATGAGGCCGCTGCGGCCTAGTTGCTGCCCGGGTCCAGTTGCGCTTCGGCATCGGCGGTCAGCAGGCGGTTGATCTCCTGCACGTCCTGGATGTCGAGGGTGCCGGCGGCCTGCTCGAGCAGCAGCCGGTTCTGCAGGTAGTTGTAGCGCGCCAGCGCGTACGCCTGTTGCGCGGTGAACAGGTTCTGCTGGTTGATCAGCACGTCCAGCACGGTGCGGGTGCCGACCTCCAGGCCCACCTGCGAGGCGTCGTAGGCGCTGCGTGCGGAGAACAGCGCCAGCCGGCGCGCTTCGATCTCGCTGATGCCGGCGACCAGCGCCTGGTAGGCGTTGCGGGTGTTGCGCTCCAGCGCGCGCTTCTGCTGCTCGAGCTCATCGCTGGCGATGTCGCGTTGGGCGATCGCCTGGCGCACGCCGGACTGCACCGCGCCGCCGGAGAAGATCGGCACCGACAGCGTGATGCCGATGCTGCGCGCCTGGCTGTCGTTCTGGAAATCGGTGACCTCATTGGCGATGTTGTTGGAGGAGGAACCCTCGGTGTTGGTATCGCCGTAGCTGCCGCCGAAATACAGCGTCGGCCAGTGCCCTGCGCGCGCGGTCTGGACATTGGCCGCAGTTGCGCGCACCTGGAACTCCTTGGCACGCAGCGCCGGGTTGTTGTCGAACGCGGTCTGGACCCAGCTGTCGGCCCCTTCCGATTCGGGCAAGGCCGGCTGGAAGTCCTCGGGCAACGCGCGCAGGTTGCGAACCGGTTGGCCGGTGATCTCGGCCAGTGCCTGGTAGGCGTCCTCCAGCGCGTTCTCGGCCAGGATCGTCTGGGCCCGCGCACTGTCAAAGGTGGCGCGGGCCTCGTGCACGTCGGTGATCGGCGCCAGGCCGACCTCCAGCCGCTTGGAGGCAAAGTCGAACTGCTTCTGCAACGCCGTTTCGGCAGCCTGCGCCGCGGCGAGGGTTTCGATCGCCACCAGCACATTGAAGTAGGCAGCGGAGGTCCGGGTGACCAGCGAATCGCTTGCCGACTCCAGCTGGAAATCGCCGGCCTGGCTCAGCGCGCGCTGGCTCTTGAGCCGGGTGAAGTTGGCGCGGTCGTAGATCATCTGCTCCAGGCGCAGCCCGGCCTGTCGCGTGGTGGTTTCGTTGGTGCCGTTGTTGGGGATCAACGTGCTGCCGAACGCCTGGGTGCCCTCGCTGTCGGAGCGGCTGCGCGTCAGCGATGCGCTGCCGCCGAGCTGCGGCAGCAGGGCGGCGCGCGCCTGCACCGCACCCTCGCGGATCGCCAGCCGGTTGGCCTCGGCGGCCGACAGTTGGGGATCGCCGGCGCGCGCCATCTCGTAGGTCCGCAACAGGTCGGCGGCCGAAGCCGTGGCGGGCAGCAGGACGAAAGCGAGGGCAAGTGCGAGTGGGCGGCGGATCATGCGGGGTTCCTTGGTCCTTTATTGGAAGGTCCGCACATGGATGTGCGGGGTGTTGCGAGGGACTCGCATCAATGAGCAGTCCGCACATGGACGTACGGGATTTTGCGAGGGACCCGCATCAGTGAAAGGTCCGCACATGGATGTGCGCGGTGTTGCCAGGGGCCCGCATCAACGGCAGTCCGCATGTGGAACTGCGGCAATTGCGAGGCACTGGCATCACAACTCGAATGCCGGCACGGGCGCGGCGCCGGCGAGATAGGGCAGGTCGGTTTCGAACAACGACTCGATGCGCCGCTCGTTGACGTCCGCCGTGCCGGAGGCGCTTCGCACCAGCACCGCTTCCATCGCCGGCGCCCGGCCACGGATCACGAACATGCGGCCATGCGGCTGCAGCCACTGCAGGAACTGCGAAGGGATGACATCGACGGCGCCGGTCACGCAGATCGCGTTGAAGCGGCGCTGGGTCTGCCACGTGAAAGCATCGGCCTGCTCGACGTGGACGTTGCCCAGGTCCAGCGCGGCCAGGCGGGCGCGGGCGCCGTCGGCCAGGTCGGCATGTTGTTCCAGGGTGACCACTGCGCGTGCCAGCCGCGCCAGGCACGCGGTCAGGAACCCGCTGCCGGTGCCGATCTCCAGCACGTCGTCGCTCGGTTCCAGCGCGAGCGCCTGCAGCGTGCGGCCCGCGACCACCGGCTTCATCATGAACTCGCCATGGCCCAGCGGCAGCGGGAGGTCGGCATAGGCCAGGGTGCGGTGGGCGGCCGGCACGAACTCCTCGCGCGGCAACGATCCAAGTACCTCCAGAACGCGCGGATCGAGCACGTCCCACGGCCGAATCTGCTGTTCGACCATCAGTTCTCGGGCCTTGGGGTAATCCATGATGCTCATCGGGGTCTCGGCTTGGCGCGGGAAACCCGCAATTCTAAAGCGTCCGGCGGGGCGGGGCGGCTGCGTGGAGCAGGAGCGGGGCCGTGGATAGAATCAGCCACGCCGGCGCCGGGGCTGAGTGCCGGAAGTCACCGGGACTCCCGGTACCGGGCCGCGCTTATCGTGCCGCTGGAGAACCGGTCGATACGGCCCCGCGCCCGCGCGCCGTCAATCTGGCCGGCCTGCCCTGCCGCGAGTGCCGTAGGCACGTAGAAACAGGTCAACCGATGCAACCAGGTGCGCGCGGACCTCGTCGGCGGCGAACGCGCCGCAGCAGCCGAACACCATCTGCGCATGCGGCTCGCCCTTGAGCAGGGTGAAGAACTGTGCCGAGGCGCGGGCGACAT
Organism: Pseudomonadota bacterium; assembly: GCA_019348095.1. Lineage (GTDB taxonomy): Bacteria > Pseudomonadota > Gammaproteobacteria > Xanthomonadales > Xanthomonadaceae > Novilysobacter_A. The sequence continues at coordinate 4,048 of JAHWKC010000080.1, forward strand.
CGGGCACGTCCAGTTCGCCGATCGCGATCCGGCGTCGCAGCAGCGCGGCGAACTCGTCCTGCACCCGTTGCGGGCCGGCCTCCCAGAACATCTTCGGCAGGGTCGAGTCGGCCAGCTGCGGCGTGCACAGGATGCGGTGCCCGGCAATGGCTTCGGGCTTGCTGATCATCGCGTAGAACGCTTCGGCGATCGCCAGCAGCCGCTCGCGCAGCGGCAGCCCCGGTTCGGATTGGAACAGCGTGCTCGGCAGTTGCTGCTCGCAATAGGCGCGCACAGCTGCGGCGAACAGGGTCTCCTTGTCGCCGAAGTGGCTGTAGACCGTGAGCTTGGACACGCCGGCCTCGGCGGCAATCTGGTCCATGCTGGCGCCGCCGAAACCGTACTGGGTGAACATGCCCTTGGCCGCCTCCAGGATCGCGGCGCGCTTGGCCAGGTCCTTGGGCCGGCCCGGGCCGGCCGTTTTTGGATAGGTGGCCCGGCCCGGGCCGTCCAACTGGGCGGCGCTGGTCTTGTCACGTTTGCGGTCGGCGGACATGAATCAATAGTAGACTAATCGGTTCGATATTTTTACAGTACCCAAAGGTCCATTAATTCACCGTGAGGCGTTCCCGATGCGCAGCGCGCAGTTCCCCGGCGTAGCCGCCGCCAGCTCGGCATGGCTGGTGCTGGCGTCGATCGCACTGTCGCTGGCCGGATGCGCAGGCGACGATCCCGCCGGCACCGCGGTGCGCGCGGTGCTGGTGGCCCAGCCGGCCACCGCCGAAACCAGCGGCTCGTCGTTCGCCGGCGACGTGCGGGCACGCCAGGAAAGCCCGTTGTCATTCCGGGTCGGCGGCAACCTGGTCGAGCGCCGGGTCGATGTCGGCGACCGGGTCGATGCCGGCGATCTGCTGGCGGTGCTTGAAGCCGGCGATTTCCAGGCCCGGGTTCGCGGCTCGCAGGCACAGCTGGCCGCAGCCGAGGCGGAACTGGCCCGCGCCCGCGCCGACCAGGCCCGTTTTGGCCAGCTCGCCGAGGAGCAGCTGGTGAGCCGTTCGACGCTCGATGCGCAGGACGCCGCGGCCGCCGCGGCGCAAGGCCAGGTCGATGCGGCACGCGCGAACCTGCGGGTCGCGCGCAACCAGACCGACTACACCCAGCTGCGGGCGCCGGCCGACGGCGTAATCGCCGCGCGCAGCGCCGAGGCCGGGCAGGTGGTTGCGGCCGGGCAGACGGTATTCACCCTGGCCGCCGAGGGCGCACGCGAAGTCGCGTTCGCGGTGCCCGAAGGCGCGGTCGGGCGCATCGCCCCGGGCCAGGCGGTGCAGGTCGAACTCTGGGCGCAGGACGGGCGGCGTTGGCCGGGCCAGGTGCGCGAGGTCGCGCCGGCCGCGGATCCGGCGTCGCGCACCTATGCCGCACGCGCGGCCGTGGACGCGCCAGCCGGCGCGCTGCAACTGGGCCAGAGCGCGCGGGTGTTCCTGGAGGGCGATGGCGGCGCCGCGCTCGCCGTGCCGCTGGCGGCACTGCAACGGCAGGCCGACGGGCGGGGCGCAGCGGTTTTCGTGGTCGATCCGGAGACCTCGACGCTGCGCCTGCAGCCGGTCGAAGTCGGTCCCTATCGCGAGGACCGCGTGCCGGTGACCGGCGGCCTGAGCGCGGACGCCTGGGTGGTCGCCGCGGGCGGGCACCTGTTGCGCGAGGGCCAGAAGGTGATCGCGGTGGACCGTGACAACCGGCCCCTAAAACCGATAACCATTACCGCGCGCGACTGAATTGCCATCGATGCCCATCGAAGCGACTCCCGCCCGGCACCTTCGCCCTTCCCCTGCTCGGGGGGAAGGGTTGGAATGGGGGCAAGCCCGATCGCCGCGCGCCCTCACCCCAACCCTCTCCCGCAGGCGGGAGAGGGGGCCAGGGCACACGAGTAGCTAGCCCCGTGCGCTTCAACCTGTCCGAGTGGGCGCTGCGCCATCGCAGTCGGGTCGTCTACGCGATGCTGGTGCTGGCGATCGCCGGGACGTTCTCGTACGTCAATCTCGGGCGCAGCGAGGACCCGGCGTTCACCTTCAAGTTCATGGTGATCCAGACCCGCTGGCCCGGCGCGACCGCCGAGGAGGTCTCCCAGCAGGTCACCGAACGCATCGAGCGCACGCTCATGGAAACCGGCGAGTACGAGTTCATCCGCTCGTACTCGCGCGCCGGCGAGTCGCAGGTGATCTTTGCCGCGCGCGACTCGATGCGTTCGGCGCAGATCGAACCGCTCTGGTACCAGGTGCGCAAGAAGGTCGGCGACCTCCGCCCGAGCCTGCCGCACGACGTGATCGGCCCGTTCTTCAACGACGAATTCGGCGACACCTTCGGCAACATCTACGCGTTGACCGGCGAAGGCTTCGATTACGCCGTGCTCAAGGACTACGCCGAACGCGTGCAGCTGGCGCTGCAGGAGCTGCCGGACGTCGGCAAGATCGAGCTGTTCGGGGTGCAGGACGAGAAGATCTGGGTCGAGCTGTCCAACACCCGGCTGGCCACCCTGGGGGTGTCGGCCGCGGCGGTGCGGCAGGCGCTGGAGGGCCAGAACGCGATGGCCCCTGCCGGGTTCTTTGAGACCGCCAGCAGCCGCGTGCCGCTGCGGGTGGACGGCCGGTTCGGCTCGGTCGAACAGATCCGCGAATTCCCGATCCGGGTCGGCGACCGCAGCTTCCGGCTGGGCGATGTCGCCGAGGTGCATCGTGGGTTTGCCGATCCGCCGGCGCCGCGGATGCGCTTCATGGGCCAGGACGCGATCGGCGTGGGCGTGGCGATGCGCGAGGGCGGTGACATCCTCGAGCTCGGCGATACGCTGGAGCGCGAGCTGGCCGAGCTGCAGCAGACGCTGCCGGCCGGGATGGCGCTGAGCAAGGTCTCCGATCAGCCGGCCGCGGTCGAGGAGTCGGTCGGCGAGTTCATCAAGGTGCTGGCCGAGGCAGTGGCCATCGTGCTGCTGGTGTGCTTCGTGTCGCTGGGCTGGCGCACCGGGCTGGTGGTGGCGCTGTCGATCCCGCTGGTGCTGGCGATGACGTTCGCGGCGATGCAGTTCTTCGGCGTCGGCCTGCACAAGATCTCGCTGGGCGCGCTGGTGCTGTCGCTCGGGCTGCTGGTCGACGACGCGATCATCGCGGTGGAGATGATGGCGATCAAGATGGAGCAGGGCTTCAGTAGGCTGAAGGCGGCGGCGTTCGCCTGGGATTCGACCGCCTTTCCGATGCTGACCGGCACGCTGATCACCGCCGCGGGGTTCCTGCCGATCGCGACCGCGGCCTCGAGCACCGGCGAATACACGCGCTCGCTGTTCCAGGTGGTCACCATTGCGCTGCTGATGTCGTGGGTCGCGGCGGTGGCGTTCATTCCGTTCCTGGGCGACAAACTGTTGCCTGACCATGGCCATGGGTCGGCGCTCAGGCCCGGTTCGCTCGCGGCGCGTTGGCATGCACGGCGCGAACGCTGGGCCGATCGATATCCGGCGTTCGCCGATTACATCGCGCCTGCGCCGCACGACGGCCGTGATCACGACCCCTACGCGACCCGCTTCTACCAGCGCTTCCGTGGCTGGCTGGTGTGGTGCGTGCGACGGCGCTGGCTGGTGATCGGCATGACGGTGGCAGCATTCGCGGCCTCGATCGTGCTGTTCCGCTTCGTGCCGCAGCAGTTCTTCCCCGACTCGGTGCGGCCTGAGCTGATGGTCGACATGGAGCTGGCCGAAGGCAGTTCGCTGCGCGCGACCCAGGCGCAGGCCGAACGGCTGGAGGCAATCCTGGCGCAGCGTGAGGACCTGACCCACTTCGTCGCCTACGTCGGCACCGGATCACCGCGCTTCTACCTGCCGCTGGACCAGCAGCTGCCGGCGGCCAACTTCGCCCAGTTCGTGCTGATGCCCGAGGACATCGCCGCGCGCGAAACGGTCCGCAGCTGGATCATCGAGGAGGTGATGCCGCGCTTCCCGGAGCTGCAGTTACGCGTCACCCGGCTGGAGAACGGGCCGCCGGTCGGCTATCCGGTGCAGTTCCGCGTATCGGGCGAGCACATCGACCGGGTGCGCGAGATCGCCTACCGCGTCCGCGACAGGATCGCTGAGAACCCGCACGTGGCCAACGTCAATCTCGATTGGGACGAGCCTGGCAAGGTCGTGCGGCTGCACATCGACCAGGCGCGTGCGCGCGCACTCGGGGTCAGCTCGGCGCAGTTGTCGCAGTTCCTCTCGACCACGCTGTCAGGCGGGCATGTCAGCACCTGGCGCGAAGGCGACGAGCTGATCGAGATACTGCTGCGCGCATCGGCGCCGGAGCGCTCGGACATGGATATGCTCGGCAGCCTGATGATCCCTGTCGGGAGCGGGCCGACCGCGAGCGGGCAGAGCGTGCCGCTGAGCCAGATCGCCACGCTCGAGTACGGCTTCGAGGACGGCATCATCTGGCACCGCGACCGGCTGCCCACCATCACCGTCCGCGCCGACATCTACGACGGCACCCAGCCAGCGACGGTGACGGGGCAGATCTCGCCGACGCTAGAGGGCATCCGCGGCGAATTGCCGTACGGCTATTCGGTCGAAGTCGGCGGCAGCGTCGAGGACTCCGCGCGCGGGCAGAACTCGATCATCGCCGGCGTGCCGCTGTTCGGGTTCGTGGTGTTCACCCTGCTGATGCTGCAACTGCGCAGCTTCTCGCGCAGCGCCATGGTGCTGTTGACCGCGCCGCTGGGCCTGATCGGGGTGAGCCTGTTCCTGCTGATGTTCCGGGTGCCGTTCGGGTTCGTGGCGATGCTCGGCACGATCGCGCTGGCCGGCATGATCATGCGCAACTCGGTGATCCTGGTCGATCAGATCGAGCA
>JAHWKC010000081.1 GCA_019348095.1 Pseudomonadota bacterium
GCTTCGGGCCGCGCATGAAGCCGGCCTCGCCCACCGAGAACGGCGGGAAGTTGTAGTGGTGGAAGTAGCGCTTGGTCGTCTCGAGGCCGAGCGTGTCCAGGCGCATCTCCTCGCGGGAGGTGCCCAGCGCGGCGACCGAGATCGTCACCGCCTTGCCCCGGCTGACCAGCAGGAAGTTGCCGAGCAGCACCGGGTAGATCCACAGCGCGCCGGCCAGACCGAGCAGCGAGGCCACGGTGACGCAGCCCATTGCGCACGCGAGCGACAGCATCAGGCACGCGCGGTCGAGCCGGCCGCTGCGCCAGGCGTAGCAGGCGATCAGGCAAATCCCGAGCACGATGAGCAGATCGAGGGTGCCGGCCAACGGCTGACCATTGGCGAAGCGGTAGATCGCGAACGGAGTGATGCCGATCACCGCGGTCGCGCCGAACAGCGTCAGCAGCGCCAGACGGAATTCGGTACGCAGCCGGTGCATCAGCACCCGGGCGGCTCCCGTTCGGCGGTGGAGCTGCGGCCGCCTTTGTCGGGGCTGGGGACGGATGGACTCATGTCGACGCTTGGACTCATGTTGACGCTCCATGCAAGCGCTGTGCCGCGGGTGCGCTAAGGTGATCCGACCCGGGCGGCAGAGGACTGCAAGCAGTTGAACACACGCCATGCATTGGCGCGAGCCGCGCGCCGAGCGCTCGCCGCGGGGCTGCTGGCTGCCTTGGCCGGCTGCGCCAGTGCGCCACCGCGCAACCCGATCGCACAGTGGCGCGGCTCGCCCAATCACAACGCGCGCCAGCCGCGCCTGATCGTGCTGCACCACACCCAGATGGATAGCGCCGAAGCGGCGCTGCTGACCCTGCAGACGCGCAACCGGCAGGGCCGGGTCAGCGCGCACTACCTGATCGGTGCCGATGGCCGGCGCTACCAGCTGGTGTCCGAGGCCCACCGCGCCTGGCATGCCGGCGCCGGCCGGTGGGCGGGGATGGGCGACATCAATTCCGCCTCGATCGGTATCGAGCTCGACAACGACGGCGCGTCATCCTTCACCGAGCCGCAGATCCGCAGTCTGTTGCGCCTGCTGGAGGACATCACCACGCGACTCGGCATCGCGCCTCACCTGGTCCTGGCCCACGGCGACATCGCGCCCACGCGCAAGCAGGACCCCAGCGTGTATTTCCCCTGGCGACGGCTGGCCGAGGCCGGCTTCGGACTCTGGCCGCGCGAGCTGCGCTACGCGCCGCCGCCGGGGTTTGACCCGTGGGCGGCGCTGCGCCTGATCGGGTACGACCTGCGCGATCCTGCGGCGGCGTTGCGCGCGTTTCACCGGCGCTTCCGGGGCAGCGAATCGGACCGCTGGCTGCCGGGCGACGCCGCGATCCTGTATGACCTGCAGCGCCAGTTGATGGCGATGCCGGGGCCACAGCCGGACCAGCCTGCAGAGCCCCTGGAGAGCCCGATTCGCTAAGCCGGCGCATAGGCCGAATGAAGCTTGCGTTAGGCGGTATCGCGGTCACCGCCGGTACACGCGCGGGGGCCGACGCTTGGTCCGCACGCGCAATGCGCGGGCGCCCATCCCCCGCAGGAGAACCACAATGAACGCATGCAACCGCACCCTGATTGCGCTTGCCCTGACCGCCGTCTGGTCGTCGGCGGCATGGGCATCACCCCCCGCAGCAACGGCTGAGCCCGGTGCGCAGGACCGCACCACCCAGGAGCTCGACACCGCCGCCGACGCCACCATGCCACCGCCGGTCAACGACGCCGATCCCCGGCCGGTTGACCCGCGTCCGGTCGATCCCGAGGTCGATGCGATGACGCAGCCGCCGCAGCCGGTCGAAGCGCCCCGCGAGCCGGTGAGCGGCCCGGACCGCACGGTCCAGCGCAGTATGTGGACCGAGCTCGACACCGACGGCGATGGACGCATCAGCGCCCAGGAAGCCAGCGTCAATGCGGACTTCAACAGCAACTTCGAGATGAGGGACCGCGACGGTGATGGCTATATCAGCCAGGCCGAATTCGACGCCGACGCGCAGGTTGACGACGGCTCCCAGGAGGAGCTCGACGACGGCATGATTGACGACGGCATGGAGCTGGAAGAAGAAGACCGCATGGAGCTGGAAGAAGACTACGACTGAGCTTCGCCGCAAAACTGTCCGACCCGAGGGCGCCGCATGGCGCCCTCACTTTTTTCCAGCGCCTGACCAAGGCATCGATGACCGCCCGCGCGAGACCGCGCCCGGCCCGGCAGGCGCCGGGGCAGGCGTGTCGACCGGGTGCAGGCCGACCTGCACCGCGCCTGCCCTGCCGCGCCGCGCAACGGCTGTTTACACTGCTGTGGTTATGATCGTCGGTCTCGTTGCCGACCTGCTGCATGAGGACCCCCCGCGATGACCGTCGCCGCAAAGTTCGAAATCGAATACCTGCAATACCTCGGCCCCGACGGCCAAACCGTCGCCGAACTGCCCGAGGCGTTCCGCGATCCCAAGGCGCTGCTGCCGCTGTTCAAGCAGATGCTGCTGGTGCGCACCTTCGATACCAAGTCGATCGCGCTGCAGCGCACCGGCAAGCTCGGCACCTACGCCGCGAGCCTCGGCCACGAAGCCACCCACGTCGGCATCGGCGCCTCGATGAAGCCCGAGGACGTGTTCGCGCCGAGCTATCGCGAGTACGGCGCGCAGTTCATGCGCGGCGTGCTGCCGCGCGAGGTGTTGCTGTACTGGGGCGGCGATGAGCGCGGCAACGACTTCTCCGGCCCGAAGCACGACTACTCGTGGAGCGTGCCGATCTCGACCCAGTGCCTGCACGCCGCCGGCGCCGCGCTGGCGTTCAAGCTGCGCAAGGAGAACCGCATCGCGGTGGCGTGCTGCGGCGATGGCGGCTCGTCCAAGACCGACTTCTACGCCGCGCTCAATTCGGCCGGCGCGTACACCTCGCCGCTGGTGTTGTGCGTGATCAACAACGGCTGGGCGATCTCGGTGCCGCGCTCGGCCCAGACCGGCGCGCAGACGCTCGCGCAGAAGGGCATCGCCGGCGGCCTGCACTGCCTGCAGGTCGACGGCAACGACCTGATCGCGGTGCTCGAAGGCATGCGTCGCTGCGTCGAGCGCGCGCGCAACGGCGAGGGCGGCAGCGTGATCGAGTTCCTGACCTACCGCCTGCACGACCACACCACCGCCGACGATGCACGCCGCTACCGCGACGCTGACGAGGTGAAGGAGGCCTGGACGCGCGACCCGATCCCGCGCCTGCGCAGCTATCTCACCGCGCAGAAGCTGTGGAGCGAGGACGAGGAAAAGGCCTGGACCGAAGAGTGCGGCAAACAGATCGACGTGGAGATCAACGCCTACCTGGAGACGCCGGTGCAGCCGGTGGAGGCGATGTTCGACTTCCTCTACGCCGATCCGCCGGCCGACCTGCTGGAGCAGCGCGCGGCCGCCATCGCGCGGGAGGGACGCGCATGAACAAGGCCGCCAAATCAAGCAAGACCAAGGGCGAGGCCAAGGCCACCGACGCGGCCAAGGCACCGGCCGCGATCACCCTGATCGAAGCGATCACCCAGGCGCTCGCCTACGAGATGCGCAACGACGAGACCGTCCTGGTGCTCGGCGAGGACGTCGGCGTCAACGGCGGCGTGTTCCGCGCCACCGCGGGGCTGCAATCGACGTTCGGCCCCGAGCGCGTGCTGGACACGCCGCTGGACGAGACCACCATCGCCGGGCTGACCGTCGGCCTGGCCTCGCAGGGCATGAAGCCGGTGGCCGAGTCGCAGTTCGACGGCTTCATGTACCCGATGGTCGACCACATCATCTGCCACGCCGCGCGTTTCCGTTACCGCACCCGCGGCCGGCTGACCTGCCCGATGGTGCTGCGCGTGCCGTGGGGCGGCGGCATCCGTGCGCCGGAGCACCACAGCGAGGCCAACGAGGCGATCTTCACCAACGTGCCGGGCCTGCGCGTGGTGATGCCGTCCTCGCCGGCCCGCGCCTACGGGCTCCTGCTGGCGGCGATCCGCGACCCCGACCCGGTGATCTTCTTCGAGCCCAAGCGCATCTACCGCCAGTACAAGGAACTGGTGCCCGACGACGGCGAGGCGCTGCCGCTGGATGTCTGCTACGTGCTGCGCGATGGCAGCGACGTGACCCTGGTGAGCTGGGGTGCGCAGATCAAGGAAGCGCTGGAGGCCGCCGACAAGCTGGCCGAGGGCGGCATCAGCGCCGAGGTCATCGACGTGGCGACGCTGCGGCCGCTGGACTTCGCCACGATCGCCGAGTCGGTCAGCAAGACCGGCCGCTGCGTGATCGTGCACGAGGCGCCCAAGACCGCCGGCTTCGGGGCCGAGATCGCCGCGCGGCTGGCCGAGGAGTCGATGTACGACCTGCTCGCCCCGGTCGAGCGGGTGACCGGCTACGACACCCACATCCCGCTGTTCCGGCTGGAAATGAAGTACCTGCCGAGCGTGGAGCGGATCGTGGCCGCGGCGCGACGCGCGGTTGAGGCCAGTTAGGTCGGCTAGGCTTTCTTTCTCGTAGAGCCGAGCTTGCTCGGCTTGTGATTTCAGCAGCGGAGCAAGCTCCGCTCTACAGAGCAAACCCATGAGCGACAAGAAAAAGTTCTTCCTGCCCGACCTCGGCGAAGGCCTGCCGGACGCGACCATCGTGGAGTGGTCGGTCAAGGTCGGCGACACGATCCGCCTGGACGATGCGCTGGTCTCGATGGAAACGGCCAAGGCCGTGGTCGAGGTGCCGTCGCCGTTCTCCGGCAAGGTGCTCAAGCTGGCCGGCGAGGCCGGCGACGTGATCAATACCGGCGCGATGCTGGCCGAGTTCGAGATCGACCCCTCGCAACCGCAGCGCGCGGCTGGCCAGGACACCGGCCACCACCACGGCGGCGCCCAGGACGAGGACGAGCAGCCGTCCCAAGGCGTGGGCAGCCGGGACCCGGCGCCGGACGACCGGGTGGTCGCCTCCGACGACGGCGGCGCGATCGAAGACCGGGGCGAACCCGCGGCCAAGGGCAGCGTGGATGGCGAACGCGCCGACAGCGGCACCGTGGTCGGTGCGATGCAGTCCTCCGATGCGGTGCGCGCCGAACAGGCGTTCGCGATCGGCGGGATCAAGGCGATGCCGGCGGTGCGTGCACTGGCGCGCAAGCTCAAGGTCGACCTGGCGCAGGTCGAGGCCACCGGTGCCGACGGCGTGGTGACCATGGCGGACGTGAAGCGCGCGGCGGCCGATGGCTCGGCCGCGATCGGCAACAAGGGCGCCGCGCCGTCGCGATCCGCTCCTCCATCGGCGCAACAGCGTGAGCAGTCGCGCGAGGCGTCGCGGACGACCCTTTCGGCCGGCGGCAAGCCGATGCGCACCCAGCCGCCCGGAGTCAGCGCCAGCGGCCAGCCCGAGCAACTCAAGGGCGTGCGCCGCAACATGGCCCGGGTCATGGCCGATGCCCATGCCAAGGTCGTGCCGACCACGCTGAGCGACGATGCCGACATCCACGCCTGGACGCCGGGCAACGACATCACCGGGCGCCTGGTCCGCGCGATCGTGGCCGCGTGCAAGGCCGTGCCCGCGCTCAACGCCTGGTTCGACGGCGACAAGCTGACCCGGACCCTGCACCCGCACGTCGATATCGGCATCGCGGTGGACACCGACGACGGGCTGTTCGTGCCGGCGCTGCGCAACGCCGACGTGCTCGATGCGCGCGGCGTGCGCGAGGCGGTCAACCGCCTGCGCGTGCAGGTGCAGGAGCGCAGCATCCCGGCCTCGGAACTGTCGGGCTACACCATCTCGCTGTCGAACTTCGGGATGTTCGCCGGTCGCTATGCGACCCCGGTGATCGTGCCGCCGACGGTGGCGATCGTGGCTGCCGGCAAGGGCCGCCACCAGATGACCCCGGTGATGGGCGGGTTCGAATCGCACAAGGTCATCCCGCTGTCGGTCACCTTCGACCACCGCGCCTGCACCGGCGGCGAGGCCGCGCGGTTCCTCAAGGCGATGCTGGATGATCTGGCGCAGCCGCAGTAAGGGCAGGGAGTAGGGAGTAATAAGTAAGAAATAGGAAGCGAGAAGTAAGTAGTAAGAAGCCCCGGCAGGTCTGTCGCCTCGGCGGGGACGCCAATCGACAGGAGCACCGCCATGGCCCACCGCAGCCGCCTTGCCGGCTTCATCATCGACTGCCAGACCGGCGATCTCGGCGCCGCGGCCGCGTTCTGGAGCCGGGCACTGGGCGTGTCCATCGCCGATCCGGACTCGGGCGGCACCGGCCAGTACGCGGAGTTCGGTGGCACCCCGGGCGACCTGCACATCGAGGTGCAGAAGGTCGCGCACCCCTCGCGGGTGCACCTGGACATCGAAACCGACGACCTCGATGCCGAAGTGAGCCGGCTGGAGGCGTTGGGCGCGAGCCGCGTCGGCTTCGTCAAGCGCTGGTGGGTGATGCAGGCGCCCGATGGCCAGCGCTTCTGCGTGGTGCCGCTGCGCGAGGACAACGCGCGCGCTGCTCCGACCGTCTGGGACTGAAGCCCCGCCCGTTGTAGGAGCGGCTTCAGCCGCGAGCCCTTGATTTGCCGGCGCGACTCACACTCTCACGCAAGCGGACGGGCGTCGCGGCGAGCGGGCTTCGCGGCTGAAGCCGCTCCTACGAAAGCGGTGCGGGCGGCGCGTCGCCGATCTGCAGCGTATCGTCGGCCACCACGCAGTTGCGGCCACCGGCCTTGGCCCGATACAGCGCCTGATCGGCGCGATCGAACACCCGCTCGGGGGTGTCGCAGCCGGGCTCTCCGCCGGCCAGGCCGATCGATACGGTCAGTGCGAACGGCAGCGGCGCCAGCAGCACGCGCTGGCGCACGCGCTCGGCGACCGCGGCGGCATCGGGCAGGCGCGTGTTGGGCAGCACCACCAGGAATTCCTCGCCGCCGTAGCGCACCGCCAGGTCGCCCTCGCGGATCGACGCGGCGACCGCATCGGCGACCGCGCGCAGCGCGCGATCCCCGAGCAGATGGCCGTGGCGGTCATTGACCTGCTTGAAGCGGTCGACATCGATCAGCATCAGGCTATAGGGCGCCTGCTGCAGCCGTGCGAGCTCCTCCGGGGCAGCGCGCAGCTGGGCCAGCGCGGCACGGTTGAGCAGGCCGGTCAACGGGTCGTGCGAGGCGCTGTACTTGAGCTTGTCGTGGCGCCGCTGCAGGTCCGCGCGCGATGCCTCCAGCCGCTGGGAGATCGCCTCGCGCTCGATGAGCAGGCGGCGTTGTTCGCGCGCATAGCGGCTCAGCTCGAACAGGTGCTGGGTCTGCCGCGCCAGCACCTCCAGGCCCTCGCGCTGCGCCGCGTCCAGGCTGCGCGGCACCGCGTCCATCACGCACAACGTGCCGAGCACGTGGCCGTCGGGGCTGCGCAACGGCATGCCGGCGTAGAACCGCAGCGGGCGATCGCCGAGCTTCAACGACAACTTCGCAAAACGCGGATCGAGTGCCACATCCTCGACCACCAGCAGCCGACCGGGCTCGCGCAGCGCGTGCTCGCAGGCCGTGTCGCGGCGCGTGCTCTCGCCTACCGCCACGCCGATGCCTGCCTTGTGCCACAGACGGTCGCGATCGATCAGCGAGATCGCCGCGGCCGGCACCTCGCACAACATCACCGCGAGCTTGACGATGTCCTGGTAGGCCGGCTCGCGTGCGGTGTCCAGCAGCTCGTATTCATCGAGCGCATCCTGGCGGCGCTGCTCGTCGGCGTGGATGTCTCGGGGCGGGCGGTCGGAAGGCATCGGACAACGAGGCTGTCTTGGGGTGCGACAGGAATACGCGCACGGATACGCGCAGGAATGCGCGAAGGCTACCGGCCCGGCGCAATCCGCGTCGTGACGGCCGCCGCAGCCTGGTCAATTGCGATCGAGCCAGACCGCCAGTCCCTGCGCATTGAGTTCGATATCGACCGCGAGCAGCGCCTGGATCTGCGCGTCGTCCAGCCGCACGCCATGCGCGCGCGCGCGCCGCAGGTACAGCTCGGTCAAGGCTTCCACCAGCCACGTGTGGCGATCCGATCGACCATGCGCGGCATGCGCGGCGGCGATCATCGCGTCGATCTGTTCGATCAGCTCGCGCGCCAGCCGCGCGGCCCCGGTGACCCGGCCGAAGTGGGTCAGGTACATCGCCTCGGGCGCGGAGTCGAGCAGGCGCGCGATCGATGCCTTCAGCGGCTCGGGCTCGAACTGTACCGGCGAGGTGGTCGGGATCACGAATGCGCCGTGCTCGGTGTCGAACTCGCGGTACGACAGCCCGAAGGTGTCGCCGGTGAACCAGCTGCGGCTGCGTGCGTCCCATACGCACAGGTGGTGGCGCGCATGGCCGGGCGCGGCGAGTTCGTCGTACGCCCCTTGCCCAACCTGCTGTTCACCCGCGACTCGTCGGTGTGGGTCGAGGACCGCGTCGCGGTGACCAGCCCGTCGATGGCGGCGCGCCAGCGCGAGGCCACGCTGACCCGGGCGATCTACACGCACCTGCCGCGCTTCGCCGGCGCCCAGATCCTGTACGGCGAGAGCACCGAGGAGGCGTGGTTCGAGGGCGGGGACGTCTTGGTCATGGCGCCGGGTGTGGTCGCCGTCGGGACCGGTCAGCGCACCACCCCGGCCGGCGTGGAGGCCTTCGCCCTGCGCGTGTTCGCCGAGGGCATCGCGCACACCGTGCTGGCCGTGCCCATCGCGCAGGAGCGGGCGACGATGCACCTCGACACGATCTGCACCATGGTCGACCGCGACGCCGTCGTCATGTTCCCGGCCGTCGCGGACACGCTGTCAGCCTGCACCGTCACCCCCGACGGCGAGGGCGGCCTGCGGGTGAGCGCGCCGACGCCGTTCCTCGAGGCGGCCGCCGCGGCGATG
>JAHWKC010000082.1 GCA_019348095.1 Pseudomonadota bacterium
ATGGCCTGCGGCGAGAACCCCAAGCGCGTCTACGGACAGAAGGGTGGGCCGGGCACGCGCATGGGCAACGTCGCCGGCTACCGCGCGGCATTCATCGAGGCGGCCGAATACCTCGCCAAGCACAAGCCGGCCGACAGCGAGCCGCGCGAGCGCCGCTGGTGGCAGAGCGAGCCGGAGTCAGGCGACCAGGACAACGGCGAAAACGGCGAAAACGGCAAGCGCGACCTCAAGCTCGACACCCTGGCAGGCGCCATCAACGGCGACATCCTGGTGCACATCCACTGCTACCGCGCCGATGAGATGACCACGATGCTCGACCTGGCCGACGAGTTCGGCTTCAAGGTCGCGGCATTCCACCACGGCGTGGAGGCCTACAAGCTGGCCGACCGGCTCGCCGAAGAAGGCGTCTGCGGCGCGCTGTGGGCCGACTGGTGGGGCTTCAAGATGGAGGCCTTCGACGGCATCCAGGAAAACATCGCGATCGTCGACCGCCCCGCCGGCAGCTGCGCGATCGTGCATTCGGACTCGGCCGAAGGCATCCAGCGGCTGAACCAGGAGGCGGCCAAGGTCATGGCGCACGCCGGGCTGGCCGGCATGGACATTGCGCCGGAGCGCGCGATCCGCTGGCTGACCGCCAACGCGGCCAAGTCCTTGGGCGTGCTCGAGCAGACCGGCACGCTGGAGGCCGGCAAGATGGCCGACGTGGTGCTGTGGAATGGCAATCCGTTCAGCGTGTACGCCAAGGCCGAGCAGGTCTATATCGACGGCGCGCGCATGTTCGACCGCAACGATCCGGCGCGGCAACCGAAGACGGATTTCATGCTTGGACAGGGCGGCGCTACTGGAGGTGTGCGATGAACGGCTTCGCGATGAAAGCGCTCGCCGCGGCGACGCTGGCCCTGCTCGGCTTCGGCGCCAGCGCCCAGGGCATGCCCTTGAGCAGCGCGCCTTCGAGCAGCGTGCTGATCCGCAACGCCACCGTGCACACCGCCGGGGCGCAGGGCACCTTGCAGAACGCCGACGTGCTGATCAGTGACGGCGTCGTGCGGCAGGTCGGCAGCGGCCTGGTCGCGCCGGCCGGCGCGCAGGTGGTCGATGCACAGAACCGGCCGCTGACCCCGACCCTGTTCGGCGGCATCACCGAGATCGGGCTGGAGGAAATTTCCGGCGAGCGCAGCACGGTCGATGTGACCTTGGCGCTTGGCGCGGAGACCAAGCAGATGACGGTGCGCCCGGAGTTCGACGTGACCCTGGCCTACAACCCGGCATCCACGCTGGTGCCGGTGACCCGGATCGAGGGCATCGGCTGGACCGTGCTTGGTGCGGGCACCGGCAGCGGCGGCTCGATCATCGGCGGCCAGGGCGGCGTGGTGCGGCTGGACGGCAGCCTGGACCCGGTGGGCGAACGCGTTTTGTTCGTCGACCTGGGCGGGCGCGCGGCCGGCCTCAGCGGCAACTCGCGCGCGGCGCAGTGGATGATCCTGGACCAGCTGATCGACGAGGTCCGCGGCCGCATCGGCGCCGACGCCAATGCCGCGCTGCTCACCCCCGCCGGGCGCCGCACGCTGGCCCGCTACCTCGACGACGGCGGCCGGGTGATGGTGGGCGTGCATCGCGCGTCCGACATCCGCCAGCTGCTGCGCTGGGCCGAGCGCCACGACGTGCGCATCGCGATCGCCGGCGGCGCCGAGGCGTGGAAGGTGGCATCCGAACTGGCGGCAGCCGACGTGCCGGTGTTCGTCGACCCGCTCGGCAACCTGCCGGGCGACTTCGACCAGATCGGCGCGACCATGGAAAACGCGGCGCGGCTCGATGCAGCGGGCGTCGAGGTGAGTTTCAGCCAAAGTGGCGATGCCTCGCACAACGCCCGCAAGGTCCGCCAGCTGGCCGGCAACGCGGTTGCCGCAGGCCTGCCGTGGGCCGCCGGCCTGGCCGGGCTGACCACGGTGCCGGCCGAAGCGCTGGGCGTCGGCGACCGGCTCGGCCGCATCGCGCCGGGGCTGCGCGCCGACCTGGTGCTGTGGAGCGGCGACCCGCTGGAGGTCAACAGCGTCGCCACCCAGGTGTGGATGAACGGCCAGCCGATCCAGATGCGCAGCCGCCAGACCGAACTGCGCGACCGCTACCTGCGCCCGCGGGTGCCGGCCGAGAACGGTGGGCTGCCGCTGGCCTATCCGGCGGTCGATGCTCGGAAATAGGGAGAGTGGCGCCGGCTCGCCGGCGCCGATCTTCGGACCCGTAGGAGCGGCTTCAGCCGCGATCCGGAAGCGGCGCGGCTGACCGGCGGTACGATCGCGGCTGAAGCCGCTCCTACGAGGCGATGATGATGCGTTGGTACTTCGATTTGCTCTCGCCGTTCTCCTACCTGCAGTGGCAGAAGCTCAAGGCACTTCGCGACGGGCATACCATCACCGCGGTGCCGATCATGTTCGCCGCGGTGCTCGATGCACACGGGCAGAAAGGCCCGGCCGAGATCCCCGGCAAGCGCGAGTTCACCTATCGCCACGTGCTGTGGCAGGCGCGCCAGGAAGGCGTGACGCTGCGTTTTCCGCCGGCCCATCCGTTCAATCCGTTGCCGGCGCTGCGTGCGTGCATCGCCGCGGGCAGCACCGCGCAGGCGGTCGATGCGATCTTCGCGTGGATCTGGTCCGAGGGCCGCGCCGCCGACACCGCCGAAGCGCTCGCGCCGTTGCTGGACACGCTCGGCATCGAAGCGGCCGCGCTGTCGGCCGATGCCACCAAGGCCGCGCTGCGCGCCAACACCGAGGCCGCGATTGCGGCCGGGGTCTACGGCGTGCCGAGCCTGGCGATCGGCGAACAGCTGTTCTGGGGCAATGACGCGCACGAGTTCGCGATGGCTGCGCTCGAGGACCCGAACCTGCTGGCCGAAGGCGAAATGCGTCGAGTGGCGACGCTTCCGGTCGGCATCCAGCGCCGCGGCTGACTCCCAAGCGGCGAGCTGCCGGAGATGCGCGCCCTGCCGGCTACCAGAGGCTGCAGGCGGCCTGCGCCAGCCGGACCGGCTTGGTCAACGTCGACAGGGGCGCGCTGGTGCCTCGGAGACGGTCAGGTTCGACCCGTAGACGCGTAGGGCGGGTTTAAACCCGCCCTTCTGGGCTTCCTACGGCCGTAGGAGCGGCTTCAGCCGCGATCGGAAATTGCACGGATCGACGATTCCGGATCGCGGCTGAAGCCGCTCCTACAACAGGGCGGCATACACCACCGCAATCGGGCGGCTCGCACGACTTGCGACTGCGGTCGCGCGCTACGGGACTTCCGGCCTACGAGCGACGCCGCCGCAGGCGTTAGGCTGCAAGGTTCATCCGCACGTGTGCCCACCGATGACCCTCAACCGCCGCCTGCTCACCCTTGCGCTGACCAGCGCCCTTTCCACCTTGATCGCCGCGCCGGCCTTCGCGCAGGACCAGCCCCCGCCTCAGCCGCCGCCGCAGCCGGTGCCGCAGGACCGCGATACCAGCGAACCCGACGACAAGGTCCAACTGGAGCAGGACGCGCTCGACCCGGTCGGCAGCGACCCGGCCGAGGCGCCGTTGCAGACCGCCAAGGGCCAGCGCCAGCCGGGCGAGGCCGACGAGGATGAACCCGAGTGGGACGTCACCGCCGCGCACGGCCCGACCAAGACGGTGCGTTTCGACACCGACGAAGGCACCTGGATCGACGTGGACGTCTCGCCCGATGGCAGCGAGATCGCGTTCTCGCTGCTGGGCGACCTCTACCGCCTGCCGATCGCCGGCGGCAGCGCGCGGCGCATCACCAGCGGCCCGGCCTGGGACGTGCAGCCGCGGTTCTCGCCGGACGGCGATGAGCTTGCCTTCACCTCCGACCGTGGCGGCGGCAACAATCTGTGGACGGTCGATCTCGACGGCAGCGATCCGGTGCAGGTCACCAAGGAAGACTTCCGCCTGCTCAACAACCCGGCGTGGACGCCGGACGGCCGCTTCATCATCGGCCGCAAGCATTTCACCAGCGAGCGCTCGCTCGGCGCCGGCGAGTTGTGGCTGTACCACGCCAGCGGCCAGGGCGCCGACGTCGGTAGCGGCCTGCAGCTGGTCGAGAAGAAGAACGACCAGCAGGACCTCGGCGAGCCGGCGGTATCCCCCGATGGCCGCTACGTCTACTACTCCGAGGACGTCAGCGGCGGCGAGACCTTCCAGTACAACAAGAACCCGCACGACGTGATCTACGCGATCAAGCGGCTGGACCGCGAAACCGGCGAGACCGACACGCTGGTCGCCACGCCCGGCGGCGCGGTGCGGCCGCAGCCTTCGCCGGACGGCAAGTCGCTGGCCTTCGTCAAGCGCGTGCGCGAGAAATCGGTGCTGCACGTGCTGGACCTGGCCAGCGGCGCGGTGCGGCCGGTGTGGGACGGGCTCTCGCACGACCAGCAGGAGGCCTGGGCGATCTTCGGGCCGTACACCGGGTTCGACTGGACGCCCGATTCCGAATCAGTGGTGCTGTGGGCGCAGGGCAAGCTGTGGCGCGTCGACATCGCCAGCGGCGAGGCCAGCAACATCCCGTTCCAGGCCGCGGTCGAGCAGACCGTGACCGCGCCGCTGCGTTTCGAGCAGACCATCGAGGAAGGCGACTTCACCCCCAGATTGATCCGCGACGTGGCGACCAGCAGCGATGGCGACACCCTGGTGTTCCATGCGCTGGGCAAGTTGTGGCGCAAGACGCTGCCCGGCGGCACGCCGCAGCGCCTGACCGGTAACGACAACCTGTACGAATACCAGCCGAGCTTCAGCAGCGACGGTCGCAAGCTGCTCTACACCACCTGGTCGGACGAGGCGCTGAGCGCGATCTACGTGCGAAGTGCAAACGGGCGCGGCACCGGCAAGCGTCTGACCGATGAGAAAGGCTTCTACTACGGGCCGAAGTTCTCGCCCGACGGCAGCCGCATCGTCTACTCCAAGACCGGCGGCGGCGGGCTGACCGGCAGCCTGTGGTCGGGCGAGCGCGGAATCTACGTGATGCCGGCCGACGGCGGCGAGGCGGTGCGCGTGGCCGACAGCGGCGAGGCGCCGCAGTTCAACGCCGACGGCAGCCGCGTGTACTACCTCACCGGCGGCGGCCTGGAGAAGAAGCTGATGTCGGTCGGCCTGAACGGCGAGGACCCGCGCGAGGTCTTCGACCTCAAGTACGTCGATACCGTCAGCATCAGCCCGGACGGCAAGTGGGTCGCGTTCACCGAGCTGTTCAACGCCTACGTCGCGCCGCTGATGACCACCGGCCAGGTCGTGGAGCTCGGCAAGGACAGCAAGGCAATGCCGGTAACCCGCGTCAGCCAGGACGTCGGCAGCTACCTGCACTGGGGCGCGGACTCCAAGTCACTGCACTGGATGGTCGGCAACCGCTACCACTCGCGCGATCTCAACCAGGCGTTCGCGTTCCTGCCCGGCGCGCCGGCCAAGCTGCCCGAGCCGGGCAGTGACACCGGCATCGCGGTCGGGCTGACCGTCACGGTCGATCAGCCTGACGAACTGGTCGCGTTCACCAACGCGCGCATCGTGACCATGCGCGATGCCGAGAGCACCCAGGAGGTGATCGAGGGCGGCACGATCGTCCTGCGCGGCGACGTGATCGAGGCGGTCGGCCCGTCGGCGTCGGTCAGCGTGCCGTCGGGCGCGCGCACCATCGATGCGAGCGGCAAGACCATCGTGCCGGGCTACATCGACGTGCACGCGCATGCCGCGCACTTCGGCCAGGGAGTGGTCCCGCAGCAGAACTGGGCGTACTACGCCAACCTGGCGTTCGGCGTCACCACGATGCACGACCCCTCGGCGACCACCGAGTTCGTGTTCTCCGAAGCCGAGCTGCTCAAGGCCGGCAGGATGGTCGGCCCGCGCGTGTTCTCCACCGGCACGATCCTCTACGGCGCCGACGGCGACTTCAAGGCCGAGGTCGACTCGCTCGAGGATGCGCGCAGCCACCTGCGCCGGATGAAGGCCAACGGTGCATTCTCGGTCAAGAGCTACAACCAGCCGCGCCGCGACCAGCGCCAGCAGATCAACACCGCCGCGCGCGAGCTCGGCATGCTGGTGGTCGAGGAAGGCGGCAGCACCTTCCACCACAACATGACGATGATCCTGGACGGCGCCACCGGCATCGAGCACAACATCCCGGTCGCGCCGCTGTACAAGGACGTGGTCGAGCTGTGGTCGCAGACCGACGTGCGCAACACGCCGACGCTGGTGGTCAGCTACGGCGGGCTGTCGGGCGAGTACTGGTGGTATGCGCGCGACAACGTCTGGGAGGACGAGAAGCTCAACCGCTTCTTCCCGCGCGAGACGCTGGACGCCCGCTCGATCCGCCGCGAGGTCGCGCCGGACTGGGACTACTGGCACATCGAGGTGGCCAAGGCGACCAAGCAGCTGCGCGATGCCGGGGTCGGGATCCAGGTCGGCGGCCACGGCCAGCTGCAGGGACTGAGCCCGAACTGGGAAACCTGGATGCTGGTGCAGGGTGGCTTCAGCGAGTTCGAGGCGCTGCGTGCGGCGACCTTCGACGGCGCCGACTACCTCGGCCTCGGATCGCAGCTGGGCTCGCTGGAAGTCGGCAAGCAGGCCGACCTGGTGGTGCTCAATTCCAATCCGCTGGAGAACATCCGCAGCACGATTGATACCCGCTACGTGATGGTCGATGGCCGGCTGTTCGACGTGGAGGCCGACATGGCCGAGATCGGCAACCAGGAGGCGCCGGCGCCGGAGTTCTACTGGCAGCGCCACCGCGCCGGCCAGACCTTTGGCCTTCAGTTCGGGCCGACCGCGGTCTGCCACTGTCCGAAAGGCCACGGCGGCCACGTTCATCTGGACTGAGGCAGGCAAAGGACGGACGCAGCCGCCGCGGCGCTGCGTCCGCTTTGCCCGCCATGGATTGCGGCCACATAGTTCGATGCAGGATTGCCCCGACCATCGAGGGTGCCCGCGCTTCACGAGTACCGCATACCGCCCCGCTTAGGCTGAGCCATCTTTCGACGAGACGCTGACCCATGGCCACCCGCTATTACATCCGGCTGCCCGACGGTGCCCGCGCGCGCGGCGCCGACCCGTCGCTGTCGTTCCGCGCCCAGAGCGGGCCGGGCTTCGCCGAGGAGCTGCAGGACGCCTTGCGCAGCGATGCGTTGTTCGAGCGCTGGCGCATGAAACAGGACGAGCCCGACGAGGTCGACCCCGCATTGGGTGCCACCGATCCGGCCGCCACCGTGCACGGCGAGCAGGACGACCTGCACATCGACCTGATCGTGACCAGCGCCATCCCCGGCAACATCCTCAAGCAGCGCCTGCGCCTGCTGGCCGGCAGCGGCTGGGAACTGCGCGACGTGACCTCCAGCGAAGTGGCGCAGCCGCCATACGTGCCGTAGCCAGGCACCCGTAGGAGCGGCTTCAGCCGCGATCGAAAACCATCGGCGGTGCATCGATCGCCCGATCGCGGCTGAAGCCGCTCCTACAATGGTCGTTTTTGAGGCGACCCCATGAAGCAGATCCTCCTGTCCTGGAGCGGCGGCAAGGACGCCGCGTGGACGCTGCACACCCTTCGGCAGCGTGACGACGTGCATGTGGTCGGCCTGCTGACCACGTTGACCGAAGGTTTCGACCGCATCTCGATGCAGGGCATCCGCCGCGAGGTGCTGCATGCGCAGGCCGCGGCCACCGGCCTGCCGCTGATCGAGGCGTGGATCCCGCAGCGCGCCGACAACGCCACCTACGAGGCTTCGTTCGCCGCCGCGTTGCAGCAGGCCGGCGAGCGCTGGCCGGGGCTGTCGCACATCGCCTATGGCGACCTGTTGCTGGCGGACATCAAGGCCTGGCGCGAGGCCTTGTGCGCGCGGCTCGGCTGGCGGCCGCTGTTTCCGCTGTTCGGCAGCGATACCGCGGCGCTGGCGCGCGAGATGATCGCCGGCGGGCTGCGCGCATCGCTGTGCTGTGTCGATACCCAGCAGTTGGATGGCGACTTCAGCGGCCGCGCGTTCGACGCGGCGCTGCTGGAGGCACTGCCCGGCGCCTGCGATCGGTGTGGCGAGAACGGCGAATTCCATACCTGCGTGGCCGACGGGCCGATGTTCACCCGGCCGCTCCAGCTCGACCGCGGCGAGCACGTGCTGCGCGACGGACGCTTCGCCTACACCGATTTCCTGCTGCGGCCGCAGGCGCCTGCCGCACCGGCGACCTGACCGGAAAGCTCGCGGCTAAAGCCGCTCCTACAGAGCCACCGCCCCGCCCCCCTGTAGGAGCGGCTTCAGCCGCGAACCAGAACCATCCACCCATTGAACCTCCCGATCGCGATGCACCTGCCACCCACACCCGGGCGAGGTGAGCGGAAAGGTCGCGGCTAAAGCCGCTCCTACAGCCGCTCCTACAGCCGCTCCTACGCGGCTGGAAGCAGCTCCATCGCCATGACCAGCGCATCCTCCCGCCCGTCCGCGGCCGGGTAGTAGCGCGGGCGCCGGCCGATCTCGTTGAAACCTTCGTTGAAGTACAACGCGATCGCCCCGGCATTGGACGGGCGCACCTCCAGGAACACCCGCGCGGCGCCGCGGCCGCGGGCGAGGTGCAGCATCGCGTGCAGCAGCTTTCGGCCGTAGCCGCGGCCCTGCGCCTCGGGCGCGACGCAGAGGTTGAGCAGGTGGGCCTCGCCGGCGGCCAGGCTCATCAGGAAGTAGCCCACGATCCGGCCGTCCTGGTGCAACACCCGCGATGGGTAATCGGCGCGCAGGCAATCGCGGAAGATCCCCAGGGTCCAGGGAAACGGGTAAGCACGCAGCTCGATCGCGAAAATCGCCTCCAGATCGGCCTCACGCATCGGGCGCAACCCGACCGGAGCGGCTGCAGCATCGGCGGCC
>JAHWKC010000083.1 GCA_019348095.1 Pseudomonadota bacterium
AAAAGGGGGAGTCATACCGTTAACCATCGCCCAATAAGTTTTGTCAATTACTCGATTTCTGATTTGAGCTGAAAGCCGTGAAGCCGCTTTGGACGTTCTCGCCGGCTTCAATGATGTTGATGTCGTCCTGGTTTACCGTGCCGCCACTGGCAATCAGGCTTACCGGATCGGCCGTGTACCGCGCCCGACGCAACTCGCGGGTCATCACTTCCGTGATCGCCCGCAGTTCCTGGGTCAACCGGGTGACCTGGATGTTCTCGGAGTTGGCCTGCGCAACGGAGACAACGAAACCGAGCGTCGCCAGCACCACCGCCAGCCCCACCACCACGGCGACCATCAGTTCGACAAGCGAGAACCCATGCGCCCGCGCGGGAACGGTTCGAATCGTCCGAGCAGTGCCGCCCCTGTAGATCATCAACATGGCTGGTATCCCGGGACCGGACGCTTGCCCGCTGTGACGCAGGTGCGCGCCTGGCCAAGCGCGCTTACCACGACGGTAAGGCCGTATCGCTCGGTGGATGAAAGGAACTGGATGCTTGGCGCGGGAGTCCAGTCCCCCACCGCCAGCGTCCCACCTTTGCTGTCATAGGTGAAATCCTCGCCGACGGCCGCCACCGACACGCCAGCGCGACCGGTTCCGTTGACCACGACAAGGTCATCGCCGACCATGCAGCTCGCAGCTGCGGTGCAATCACACGCGGCCGGTATGGTCTCGACAAGCGCGCCCGCGGTCCCCGGCTCGGCCGCCTGGACTGCACCGACACACCATGCGGTGGTGGTCCCGCCCACACTCAGGCGCACGTTACGATCCGCCTCCACCGCGGCCTGCCGCGCGTTCGCGAAGACGGCGAAGGTGTCGTCGACCGCACTTCGCAGCCGGTACCTTTCGAAGAAATCAGCAAACGAGGGCCCCGCCGCCGCCAGCAAAATCGCCAGGACCGCCAGGGTCACCATCAACTCGACCAGGGTAAAGCCTGAACTCCCTGCTCCGGCGCGATGTGCCACGTGAATACCCCACCCCCTATTTCGATGCGTGACTTTACGCAGGCTTGTCGCCGGGCGACAAGCGCCGACGGACGGGCGGTTGCGTTTGTGGGACGAACGCCCGCTTCCGGGCCCTTGCGACGCCAGACTCGGTGCTAACATCGCCGCAACGCAGGGGAAAACGTCATGCACAAGGCCCGGGGCTTCACTCTTATCGAGCTGATGGTGGTGGTGGCGATCGTCGCGATCATCGCCTCGATCGCGATTCCGTCCTACACCGAGCAGGTGCGCAAGAGCCGGCGCTCGGAAGCGGCTCGCTTCGTCGGCGAGATGCAGCTGGAGCTGGAGCGTTGGCGGGCGGAGAATCCCTCGTATGATTGGTGTGGTACGGCGGGATGTGGCTCGGGCACCTACCCGACCGAGCCGGATGCTGCGGCGTCGCCGTTCTACACGATCGACATTGCTTCGGCCACCGCGTCGGATTACAGCATCACCGCGACTCCGCGTGCTGGCAGCGCCCAAGCCGGAGACCGTTGCGGCACACTGACGCTGGCGCGGGGCACCAACCAGGGCAAGCCGACGTGGGGCGAGGCTTCCTGCAATTGAGGCTGGGCCGGCTGGGTTCGGCGCGCCGGTTTTCGGGCCAGTCTGGGTTCGCGGCTGAAGCCGCTCCTGCGGGTGGGGGAGTTTGGTGGCGGGTGGTCGCGACTTACGTCGCTCCTACACTCGCTTCCGGAGTCGCTCCTGCACAGGCGTGGGGCGTTGCTGGCGCTGGCGCCTGAACGTCCATGTCCACACCGGCTGACCCGCGTCCGACCGGCAGCTATCCGCTCGATGCCCTGTGGCGACCTTCGGCGATCCTGTGGGTCGCGCTGACCGGCATCGCGCTGGCGGCGGTGCTGACGCTGGCGCCGGGGGTTGGCAGTGACCGCTGGATCTACTTCGGTCTGATCCTGCTGGTGATCCAGTGGATCTCTCTGCTGACGCTGGGCGCGCTGTACCTGCTGCGTCGCCCGCTCAGCCGCCTGCGTCCGCCGCGCGTGGCCTATGTCGCGGTGCTCCTGCTGCTGCTGGGCACCTGGCTGGTAGGCAGTGCGGCATGGTTGCTGATGCGCGGCATCTGGCCTGAAGCGGGCGACGACTGGCCCTCGCTGATGCTGCGGCTGACCGCAATCGCCCTGGCGGTGGGCGTGCTCGGGCTGGCGGCGTTCCGCAACCACTGGCGCGCACGACAGCTGGCGGTGCGGGCCAAGCAGGCCGAGTTGGAGGCGCTGCAGGCGCGCATCCGGCCGCACTTCCTGTTCAACACGCTCAATACCGGGGCGGCACTGGTGCATCAGCGGCCGGGCGAGGCGGAACGCTTGCTGCTGGATCTGGCCGACCTGTTCCGCGCGGCACTGGCCGGGCCGCACCAGGTCTCGCTGGAGGACGAGCTCGCGCTGGCGCGGCGTTACCTGGAGATCGAAGCGTTGCGGTTCGGCGAGCGCCTGCAGGTACGCTGGGAGTTGCCGCGCGACCTGCCGCCGGTGACGGTGCCGGCACTGTCGATCCAGCCGCTGGTCGAGAACGCGATCCGCCACGGCGTGGAGCGCCTGCCCGGTGGCGAGGTCGAGGTGGCCGTCAGTACGACATCGGACACAGTGGTCGTGCGGATCAGCAACCCGCTGCCGCGGCCGGATGGCGCGGCGAGACCCGGGCACCAAGTCGGGTTGAACGCATCGCAGGTGCGGATCGAGGCGCTGACCGGCGGGCGCGGCAGCGTGCAGACCCAGGTGGTCGGGGACAGGTTCGTCGCGACGGTGCGGCTGCCGCTGGACGCGAGCCCGGCCTTGTAGAGCCGAGCTTGCCCGGCTGCCGTGCCGCATGCCGCCGTCCGGGCCGGAACGCAGCGGAGCAAGCTCCGCTCTACGCGCCGGCGGGTGGCGATCGCACGCGTCCTACGCCACTACGCGGTAGCAGGGCTGGTAGTCGCCGGCGATCTTCATGCGGCGCTGCTCCACGAACGCGCGCAGCAGGGCGTCCAGTGACTGCATCATGTCCGGGTCGCCGTGGATCTCGAACGGGCCGTGTTGCTCGATCCGGCGGATGCCCTCCTCCTTGACGTTGCCGGCGACGATGCCGGAAAACGCACGGCGCAGGTCGGCGGCCAGGTCGCAGGGTTTGCGGCCGTGGTGCAGGTCCAGCGCGGCCATGGCTTCGTGGCTGGGCACGAACGGCCGCTGGAACTCCAGCGGGATGTCGATGGACCAATTGAAGAAGAACGAGTCCTTGTGGACGATGCGGTATTCACGGACCTTGCGGATGCCGGCGATCATGCGTTGGGCCACCGCGCCCGCATCGCCGGTGATGATCTCGTAACGCGAGGTCGCGGCCTCGCCGAGGGTCAGGCGCAGGAACCGGTCGATCTGCTCGAAATACGGCGCCGATGCGGTCGGACCGGTCAGGATCAGCGGGAACGGCAGCTGGGCGTTCTCCTCGCGCAACAGGATGCCGAGCAGGTACAGGATTTCCTCGGCGGTGCCGACACCGCCGGGGAACACCACGATGCCGTGGCCGATCCGCACGAACGCTTCGAGCCGCTTCTCGATGTCCGGCATGATCACCAGGTGGTTGACGATCGGGTTGGGCGACTCGGCGGCGATGATGCCCGGCTCGGTCACGCCGATGTAGCGCATGCGGCGCTGGCGCTGCTTGGCATGCGCGATCGTCGCGCCCTTCATGGGTCCCTTCATCGCGCCCGGGCCGCAGCCGGTGCAGATGTCCAGGCCGCGCAGGCCGAGCTCGTAGCCGACGTTCTTGGTGTACATGTACTCGTCGCGCGAGATCGAGTGGCCGCCCCAGCACACCACCAGGTTGGGGTCGGTGCTCGGCTGCAGCGCGCGCGCGTTGCGCAGCAGGTCGAACACCGCATCGGTGATGCCGCTGCTGGTGCGCAGGTTGCGGTTGCAGCCCTCGCCCATTTCCATCGCGGTGTAGGCCAGGTCGCGTACCACCGCGAACAGCAGCTCGGCGAAGCCGCGGATGATGACCCCGTCGACGAAGGCCATCGCCGGGGCGTGCTTGAGGTCGATGCGGATGCCGCGGTCCTGCTGCTCGACCTGGATGTCGAATTCCGGATACAGCTCGCGCGCCGCGCGCGGATCGTCGGAGGCATTGCCGCTGGTCAGCACCGCCAGCGCGCACCGGCGCAGCAGGTCGTGCATGCCGGTGGAGGCATCGCGCAGGCGCGCCACTTCGTCGCGCGACAGGATGTCGAGGCCGCCGCTGGGGTAGAGGCTGGCGTCGACGGTGGGCAGGCTTTGGAGGGTCGGTGCGGACATCGTGTCTCTCGTTCGTTGTCGTTGTCGTTGTCTGGGCGAGACTCTAGCGCAGCGATGGGCGCATGAGGGTAGGAGGGCATGCGGCACGTAGGCTGGGCTGACAAGCCCGGCGACCGAGGCTTCGGTGAGCTGCGCAATGAGCTGCGTAACGAATGCTGGGCTTTTCAGCCCAGCCTACAGCTTTGTGGTCGGCGTCCTGGGTTGGGACGTGGCGACTTGTGCGAAGGGCATCGCGCCCATGGGGCGCTCCTACAGGTGGGGAAGCGAACACGGGCAAAAAGAAGGCGGCCGGGGAATCCCGGCCGCCTTCGATACTACGTCCAGCTGTCGTGCAATCGGCAGGTGCCGATCAGAAGTTGTAGCGGAAGCCGACCTGCGCCGACCAGCGCGACTGGCCCACGCCGTCGCGAAGCTCCACCTCATCGCCACCACGGGTGAAATCGTAGACGTACTTGCCGGTTTCCGGATTGACGCCGGCAAAGCCCGCGACGCCGCGCACGTACGAGAACGGCACTTCCTCGACGCGGCCCCACTCGTCGTTGATCAGATTGCCCACGTTGAGGATGTTCACGAAGATCTCGCTGTTGCCCTTGAAGAACCCAGGCAGCTCCTGCGAGAAGTTCAGGTCGAAGCGGTTGACCCACGGCGAGTTGGCATCGTTGCGGCCGGCGACCTGGCCGCGATGCGAGTTGAGGTACTCGTCACTCGCAATGAAGTCCCAGAAGCCCTGTACGTCCGAACCCGGGGTGAACTCGACGTCGCCCGGGCCCAGCGGAATGTAGAACAGGTCGTTGTCGTTGATGCGGTCGCCGTTGGCGTCGTTGGCGTACACGAAGCTGTAACCGCGTCCACGGCGCCCTTCGTAGAACAGCGTCATCGACGTCGCCAGATCGGCGAAGAAGTTGCGCTTGTAGCCAAGCAATGCGGTAAAGCGATCCTGCACTTCGTAGTTCGAGGTCGCCGAGACTTCCTCGTTGGCGTTGAAGACCGCGTTGTTGTTCCAGTTGGAGATCGCGCGCGAGGAGGTGCCCGGGTTGACTTCGGTCGAGTTGCCGAAGGTGTAGGCAACGCGGCCATGCCAGCGGTCGGTCAGCGGCTTCTCGAGCGAGAGGGTCAGGTTCTGGGCGCGGCCCTTGCTGGTGTTACGCAACAACAGCACGTCGTTGAAGCCGGGGGCGGCATTCGCGCGGGCCAGCGAGCGCGTGCTGTACGGATTGCGGTAGGCGCTCGGATCGGTCGACTCCCAATACGCGACACGGCCATCGGGCAGCACCGAGCTCGGAGCGCCGAGGTTGAGGTGCTGGTAGAAGATGCCGTTCTCGACGTCGGTCAGCAGCAGCTCGGTCGTGAGCACCAGACCCCACCACGGCAGCTCCGTATCGAAGGCGAGGTTGGCGCGCCACACGGCGGGCTGCTCGAAGTCCGGCGACACCACGTCGACGTCCTGCACGCCGCCGCTGACCCCACCCGGACGCGGCTGGTTGTCCGGATCGGCCGAATAGCCTTCGGAGCCGTCGAAATCGCGGAACACCGCTACGGTGCCGCCCGGATTGGTGAACGCGTTGGACAACCACACGTCCGGCGTCGAGCCCTGGAACAGGCCCACACCACCGCGCAGCTGGGTCGGCAGGTCGCTGTTGAACGTATAGTTGAAACCGAAGCGCGGCTGCAGCAGGTGATTGCCGTCGACCGTGCCGTCGTTGCGGAAGCCGTAGGCGGCTTCGAAGCGTGGGTTGTACAGCGGCCGGCCGTCGACGCTCGGCGTGTCCAGACGCAAACCGTAGTTCACGCTGAGATTGTTGGTGGCCCACCAGGTGTCCTGCACGAACAGGCCGACGTTACGCAGGCCGAACTGGGCTGCGGCGTCGTTGATCGAACCGTCCGGATTCGGCGTGGTGCGCAGCTGATAGAACGAATAGTTGCCGGCCTCGAAATCGTCTATCGAGTCGAATGCGTACTGGCCCAGCGAGCCGAACACGAACAGGTTGAAGATGTCCTTGTCCTTGTAGTCGGCACCGAAACGGATGGTGTGATCGCCGAGGAACAGGTCGCCGATGAAGTGGGCATTGGTGTACTCGTTCTCCAGCCGGTTGGCATGGCGGAACAGCTCGCTGCCGAAGCGCACGCCGGCACCGCTGTCCACATCGACGGTGGTCTGCGGCGCACGTGCATTGAGCACCGGTGCGCTCAGGTAATCGCCGCGCGACACCGAGATTTCGGTGCTGAAGTTGTCACTCCAGTTGCTGTACAGCTGGGTGGCGAAGGTTTCGTAGCTGATCTCGCTCGCGTACCAGTGGCTGGAGAACGAGATGCCGTTCTGGAACTGGTACGGGATGTTGATCTGGTTGCCGATCGTTTCCGAATAGCGCGCACTGAGTCGGTGCGCGTCATTGATATTCCAGTCGACCTTCGCAAGGATCTTCTCGTCGCTGTTCTCGAGATCGGGCGGTGTGGTCAGGCCGCCGACGTCCAGACCGTAGCCTTGGGCGATCGCGGCGATGCGGTCGAGTTCAGCCTGGCTCACATTGCCCACCGACAACGCGTTCAGGCCAGGCCCCCGCGAAGTGCGGGTGAATTCCTCGTAGGCGAGGAAGAAGAACAATGTGTCCTTGATGATCGGACCGCCCAGGGTGGCGCCGGCGGTGATCTCGTCGCTGAAGCCGTCGAACTCGTCGTCGTCGCCGTCGCCGTCGGAGTCGATTTCGCCGAACATGTCCTTGTCGCGGTAGATGTAGTACACCGAACCGGAGAATTCGTTGGTGCCCGACTTGGTGACGGCATTGATGCTGGCGCCGGTGAAGTCGGACTGGGTGACGTCGTAATTGGCCAAATCGACGCTGATCGATTCGATGGTGTCGATCGAGAACGGCTGGTTCAACGCCGCGACGCCGTTGTCGTTGAGGCCGAATTCGTCGTTGACCGAAACCGAATCGACGGTGATGGAGTTGAAGCGGCTGTTCTGACCGGCTGCGGAGATGGAACCGCCGCGCTCGTCATCGATGATGGTCAGGCGCGGATCGAGGCGTGCCACATCCTGGTAGGAGCGGCTGATGGTCGGCGCGCTCTGGATCTGTTCCAGGCTGTAGTTGGTGCCGGTGCCCATCTTGTCGGCGCTGAAGATATCCGAACCCGCAAGGGCCACGGCCTCGACCGTGCCCAGATTCGTCACGTTGTCGTCGAGGCGCGCGTCGAACTGCGAAACCTCGTCCAGCGCCAGATACAGGTTCTCGCGGCTGGTGCTGCCGTCGCCGGCTTTGGAGACGGTGACCGTGTAGGGACCACCGACGCGCAGACCGCGAGCGTTGTAGCGGCCGTTGGCGTCCGTGCTGACGCGATTGACGGTGCCGGACTCGGCATGGACGATGATGACTTCGGCCCCGGCCACCGGCTGCCCGTCGGCGCCAATGACCTGCCCGCCGAGACCGGCGGAGGTGCTTTGCGCAAAAACGGGAGCGGTGGCGAGGACGGCAAGCAGCCCCAGCGTGAGCTTGGACAGGCGGGCGCGATTCGGATGGGTCATTGCGATGGCCTCGATGGCGAGATGCGTTCAAAGGATGACCGTCGGCAGTGTTCGCCGGTCGTCCTCGGTGGTTTCAGCCTTGGCCCGGCGGACGCTATATCCCCCGCCGCCGGGTTAACGGCAGGTTAACATGCTAGGCCGTACGGATGACAGTGCCATGACAGTTTTCGGAAGGCCCGCTCTGGGCCGTAAGACCCAGGGCCGGCGGGGCTCTCAGGCGGACGCGCTGCCCAGGTAAGTGGCCAGCCCGTCGAGGAACATCTGCACCGATATCGCCACCAGCAGCATGCCCATCAGCCGCTCGATCGCGGTCAGCGCCCGCCGTCCGAGCAGCTTGTACAGCAGTGGCGCGCAGAACAGGATCGCCGCGGTGACCGCCCACGCCAGCAGCAGCGCCAGGCTCCAGTCGAGCAGGCGGCCGGGATCGTTGCTGCCCATCAGCATCACCGCGGCCATGCCCGAGGGCCCGGCAACCAATGGGATGGCCATTGGCACGATGAAGGGCTCGCCATCGGGGATCTCGCCCATCAGCCCTTCCGGCGGCGGGAAGATCATGCGGATGCCGATCAGGAACAGCACGATGCCGCCGGCGATCGATACCGACTCCTGGCGCAGGTGCATCACTTCTAGCGCGTACTTGCCACCCCACAGGAACAGCATCAGCACTGCCAGCGCGATCAGCAGCTCGCGGGCCAGCACGATGCGCTGCCGCTCCGGCGGCAGGTTGCGCAGCAGGCTGAGGAACACCGGGATGTTGCCGAGCGGATCGAGGATCAGGAACAGCAGCAGCGCGGCGGAGACAATCTCGCTCATGGGTTTCTCGCGATTTCCGCTAACGGATCTGTCGTAGGGGCGGCTTCAGCCACGATGCGGATCCCGCACCGACACGGACGCG
>JAHWKC010000084.1 GCA_019348095.1 Pseudomonadota bacterium
ATGCCGAGTTCGCGGCCGTCGCGACGGCCGAGCGCGCGCGTGCCCGCCGGATCGAAGCCGACGGCATTGGCGCGGTCGCGCACCAGCCAGGCCTGTGCCTGGCCTTCGATGACCAGTCCGCGTTCGGACAGGCCGAGGCGGCGCACGTCCAGATCGGGCCAGTCCTGGCGCGCCTGCGCGACCGCACGGTCGACCGCCGCCGGCGTGATCGTCGCAGGCGCCGTCTCCACGGCGGCGTCAGGCAGCACCTGGGGCTGTCCGCCGGCACCGCCTCCGAGCGATTCGACCAGGTACCAAAGCCCGGTGGCCACGATCAGCGCCACGAACCACAGGCTCCACACGCCGAGCAGCCGATGCACATCGCCCCACAGGCGACGCTGGCGCTCCGGCCGCGGCAGCGTGAAGAACCCGCGCCACCAGCGCTTGTAGATCACCAGACTGGTCACAAGCGTCGCGCCCAGGGCGAGTGCGAGCGCGGAGACGATCGGCACGCCGAACTTGACCGGCATCATCAGGTGCCGATGGGTGTTGCGGAAGAACCGCTGGGCGTTGAACCAGTGGGTGTCGCCGGTGACGGTGCCGCGGTACGGATCGACCCAGACGAAGCGCAGCCGGCCGGCCGGGGTGGCCATGCTCGCCATCGCCGCCGAGCGTGGACCGCGCGGCGCCGCCAGCGCGTTGAACTGCCAGTCGGGGTAGCCACGCTGGACCTCCTCCACCATCGCGCCCCAGCTGGCGCGCTGCGGCGCCGGCTGCACCCGCATTTCCGGATGCAGCGCCCAGTCGATCTCGTACGAGAACACCGCCAGCGTGCCGGTGAGACACACGAACGCCATCAGCACACTGAGCTTCAGCCCGACCCAGCTATGGATGTCGAACCACACGCGCCGCGACGTCTTGTCGGCGGCGGCGGGTGGCGACGGCAGCGACTGCGATTGCGCGCTCAACCGATGGCTCAGAAGTTGTAGCGCGCCTGCAGGTACACGCGCCGCGGCTCACCCGGGAAGTGACCGGTGCGCTGAATGAAGCCGCTGGCGGCGTAGACCTTGTCGAACAGGTTCTTGACGTTGGCCTGGAACGTCCAGTCGCGCCACTGCGTCTGCCAACTCGCATCGAAGATGGTGTACGCCTTGACCGCCTGGCTGTTGAGGCTGATGCGATCGCCGACGTGGTCCGCGCCGAACGCGATCGAGGAGGCGATCGTCGGCAGGTCGTAGCGCGTCCACAGGCCGAGCTTGTGGCGCGGCGCATTGGCGAAGCGGTCGCTGCCGTTACCTGCGGTGTTGCCGGCGGCGGCGGGATTGCCCTGCACCACGCGCGCATCGTTGTAACCGTAGGCGAGGTTCAGCACCCAACGCGGGGTCAGGTCGGCCAGCAGGTCCAGCTCGAAGCCGTTGCTGCGCACCAGGCCCAGCGCGGCCAGATCGTCGACACCGTCATTGCCGGCGTCCAGCCCGGTGGCCTGGACCACGTTGCTGCGTTCGATCCGGTAGACCGCGCCGTTGAGCGTGACGCGGCCATCGGCCAGGCTCGACTTGGCGCCGAGCTCCCACTGGCGGCTGCGCTCCGGATCGAACGGCCCGCCGGCGAGCGGATTCTGGCTGCGGGCGGACTGCGGCACGAAACCGGTGGCGGTGCTGGCGTACACGTTGACCGCGTCGGTCGCTTCGAACGTGGCGCCGAGGCGCCAGGTCAGGTCGTCGCCGTCCATGCGCTGGCCGCTGACGCGGTTCTCGTTCTCGAAGCGGTCCCAGCGCAGGCCGGCCAGCACGTGCCAGCGCTGGCCCAGCGTCACCTGGTCCTGCAGGTAGAGGCCGTCCTGGCGGCTGCGGCTGCGCGATGGCGCGCGGAACGGCAAGGTGTCCAAGCCGTAGTCGGCCGCGCCGCTGAGCCCGTACACCGGGTCGAACAGGTCCAGCCCCGGCACCGGACCGCCACGCTCGACGCCGACCGCGGTGCGGCCGAGGAAGTCCGAGTCGAGCTGGAACGCGTCGCCGCCCACCAGCAGCGTGTGCTCGGCGGCGCCGGTGGCGAAGTACACCGTGGCATGGCCGGCGGCGGTCACGCCCTCGACGTCACGCGCCTGGTCGCGGAACTCGCGACGCACCGTGCGCCCGTCGGGCCCGATGCCGCGGGACTCGTGATACTGCTGGCGCTCGGCGTTGTCGAACCAGCGCACCGCCAGGTCGAGGTCGAGGCGCTCGTGCGGGGACACGGTGTAGCGGGCCAGGCCGATGCGCGCATCCAGATTGAGGAAGTCGGTGGGCTCGTTGGTGTTCCAGCGCCGGTCGGTGAGGAACACGCCCGCGTCGTTCACCGGCACGCCGCGCAGGCGGTTGGCATCCAGGTCCTGCTGCAGGTCGGTGTACTGCAGCAGCAGTTCGCCGCTGTCGCCGACGTCGAACGCGAAGCCGGCATCGACGATGCGGCTGTCCTGCCCGGTGTTGTAGCGGAATGGCGATTCGTGGTCGGCATACGCGCCGACGCGGTAGCGCACGCGGCCCTGCGCATCGAGCGGGCCGCTGGCCTCGATTGAGGCCGCGCGGTACTGGTCGTCACCGATTTCCAGGCGCAACTGGCGCTCCACGCTGGCGGTCGGCTTCTTGGTGGCGTAGTTGATCACGCCGCCCGGATTGCCCGAGCCGTACGCGGCGCCGGCCGGCCCCTTGAGCACCTCGACGCGCTGGATGTTGAACAGCTGCGGCACCGAGAAGCCCGCGTAGGGGTCGCCACGCAAGCCGTCGTAAAGCACGTTTTCCTGGCGGAAGCCGCGCAGCACGACGCCGGCGTAGCTGAAGAAACTGATGCCGCTGATGTTGCGGTAGAGGTCGGTGACCTGGCGCGCGGCCTGGTCGTCGATCAACTCGCGGTTGATCACCTGCACCGATTGCGGCACCAGCTCCAGCGGCGTATCGGTGCGCGTGGCCAGGCTGCTTTCCTCGACCCGGTACAGGCGCTGCGCACGGCCGACCACCCGGACCGCGTCGAGATCGGTGGCCGCCGCATCGGCCGCGGACGTGGCGGCGATCGACGGCTGTGCAGCGGACGCATCGGTCTGCTGCGCGGCTACGGCGCAGGGTGCAGCAGCGAGTGCCGCGGCGATGGCGAAGGTCAGGCGGTGCGAAAGGCAGATCATGGCAACGGCGGCGGTTCGAAGGGCCGCAGATGTTATTGATAATGATTCGCAAATGCAACTGAGCGGTGACCGAGGTCACTTCGCCGCGCAAGTCTTGCCTGCCGCGGCATGCCGCTCCACGCGCTCGTCTAAAATGCGCGGCATGACCGAGTTCACCCGCGTACGCGACTATCTCGTCGGCCTGCAGGACCGCATCTGCGCGGCGGTCGAAGGCGCCGATGGCGTTGCGCGTTTCGTGGAGGACGCCTGGCAGCGCCCGGAGGGTGGCGGCGGGCGCACGCGGATCCTGCGCGAGGGGGCGGTATTCGAGCAGGCGGGCGTGGGATTTTCGGATGTGTCGGGCGCGGCGCTGCCGCCCTCGGCGAGCGCGGCGCGGCCGGAACTGGCCGGCGCGTCGTGGCGCGCGGTGGGGGTGTCGCTGGTGCTGCATCCGCGCAATCCCTACCTGCCGGCCACGCATGCGAACGTGCGGCATTTCCGTGCCATGCGCGATGGCGAGACGGTGGCGTGGTGGTTCGGTGGCGGGTTCGACCTGACGCCGTTCTATCCGTTCGACGAGGACGTGCTGCATTGGCATCGCACCGCGCGGGCGCTGTGCGAGCCCTTCGGTGGCGCGGAGCGTTACGCGGCGCACAAGCGCTGGTGCGATGAGTACTTCTTCCTGAAGCACCGCAACGAGACGCGTGGGGTCGGCGGGTTGTTCTTCGATGACCTGCACGGTGATTTCGAGCGCGACTTCGCCTATCAGCGTGCAGTCGGCGACGGCTTTCTCGATGCGTACCTGCCGCTGGTGGAGCGTCGCAAGGCCACGCCATCTGGCGAGCGCGAGCGGCAGTTCCAGCTTTACCGGCGCGGGCGCTATGTCGAGTTCAACCTGGTGCTCGACCGCGGCACCCTGTTCGGCCTGCAATCGGGCGGTCGTACCGAGTCGATCCTGATGAGCCTGCCGCCGCTGGTGCGCTGGGAGTACGGCTTTGCGCCGGAGCCGGGGAGCGCGGAGGCGCGGCTCGGGGAATATCTGCGGGCGCGGGACTGGTTGGAAGAGTTGGGCTGACGGTGTGCGAACGAAAGACACACGGGTTTTCGTAGGAGCGGGCCATGCCCGCGATCGGAGCGGGGACTGCGCCGCGGCGTGGATCGCGCCCACGGGGCGCTCCTACGGGCGCTGGCGGAGCCTTTCTTCGAACATAAAAAAGCCCCGCAGGCAGGGGGGGCCGGCGGGGCTGGTGGAGCTGGGCCTGGGGAGGGGCCTTCGCTCCTGATCACTCCAGGGGAGGGAGAGATCTGTGACAGGCGTTGCACCTGTCACGGGCTATGAGACCACTCCGGACATGGATGGTTCGTGAAGATTTCGGTTAAGAATCTGTTGGATTCAGTGCCCATTCACTGGGGCATCTTCGGCAAACGTGCTGTTAAAAAACCGTTGTCACTCTAATGCGCCTCTTCCCAGCTGCCGCCGACGCCGCTGTCGACCACCAGGGGTACGCGCAACCCGGCGGCGGCTGCCATGCGGGCGCTGGCCTCGGCCAGCAGGGTTTCGACGAAGTCCTCGTCGGCCTCGAACACCAGTTCGTCGTGCACCTGCAACACCATCAGCGCGCGGCTGGCGTGGCCGGCGAGCCAGCCGTGGAGGTCGATCATCGCGCGCTTGATGATGTCCGCCGCACTGCCTTGCATCGGCGCGTTGATCGCGGCGCGTTCGGCGCCGGCACGCAGGCCCTGCTGGCGCGCGCCGATGTGCTCCAGATAGAGCCGGCGGCCGAACACAGTTTCGACATAACCCTGATCGCGCGCCTGCTGGCGGGTGCGCTCCATGAACTCGCGCACGCCGGGGTAGCGGTTGAAGTACAGCGCGATGTAGTCCTGCGCATCGCCGCGACTGACGCCCAGCTGCTGGCCGAGGCCGAACGGCGTCAGCCCGTACGCGAGCCCGTAGTTGACGGCCTTCGCGCGGTCGCGCAGCGGCCCGTCGACGGCGTCGAGCGGGAGGTCGAACACCTTCGCCGCCGTGGTGGCGTGCACGTCCTCACGGCTGGAGAACGCCTCGAGCAGCCCCTCGTCCTGCGACAGGTGCGCCATGATCCGCAGCTCGATCTGCGAGTAGTCGCACGCGACGATCCGCCGCCCGGGCGGCGCGACGAACGCCTTGCGGATGCGGCGGCCGTCGGCGGTGCGGATCGGGATGTTCTGCAGGTTGGGATCGGATGAGGCCAGCCGCCCGGTCGCGGCGCCGGCCTGGTGGTAGCTGGTGTGCACGCGGCCGGTGTTCGGGTTGACCATCTCCGGCAGCTTGTCGGTGTAGGTGCTGCGCAGCTTGGCCAGGCCGCGGTATTCCAGGATCACGCGCGGCAACTCGTGCAGCTCGGCGATCGCCTCCAGCGCCTCCTCGTTGGCCGAGGGTTGACCCTTGGGCGTCTTGACCAGCGCCGGCAGCCTGAGCTCCTCGAACAGCAGCGCGCAGACCTGTTTGGGCGAATCGAGATTGAACGTGCGCCCGGCCAGCTCGGTGGCCTTTTGTTGCGCCGCCAGCATGCGCCGCCCGAGATCGGCCGACTGCCGGCGCAGCTCGTCCATGTCGATCATCACCCCGACCGCCTCGATGCGTTCGAGCACCGGTACCAGCGGCATCTCGATCTCGCGGTAGACGCGCAGCAATGCCGGCTCGGCCGCGAGCCTGGGCGACAGCAGCCGGTGCAGGCGCAGGGTGACGTCGGCGTCCTCGGCGGCATAGCCGGTGGCGTCGTCCAGCGCGACCTGCGAGAACAGGATCTGCTTGGCGCCCTTGCCGGCGACGTCGCTGTACTTGACCGTTTCGATGCCGAGGTAACGCTTGGCCAGCGAATCCATGTCATGGCGGCTGGCGGTGGCGTTGAACACGAAGCTCTGCAGCATGGTGTCGTCGGCATAGCCCTGCACGTCGACGCCGTGGCAGCGCAGCACGTGCAGGTCGTACTTGCCGTGCTGGCCGATCTTGCGCTTGCCGGGGTCGGCCAGCAGCGGGCGCAATGCGTCCAGCACGAGGTCGCGATCGAGCTGCTGCGGCGCGCCGGGGTACTGGTGCGCGAGCGGGATGTAGCACGCGCGGCCGGGCTCGACCGCGAGGCTCAGCCCGACCAGGTTGGCGCACAGCGCATCGAGCGAGTCGGTCTCGGTGTCGAATGCGAACTCGTCGGCGGCGTGCAAGCGGGCGATCCAGTTGTCGAGCTGCTCGCGCTCCAGCACCAGCTCGTACTCGCCGGGTGCGGACAAGGCAGGATCGGCCGCGCTGTCGGGCGCGCCGGCCGAGCGCGCATAACCGGCGGCGGTGTTGCGCAGGCCGCCGTCGCTGGCCGCACCGCCGTCCAGGTCGCGCAACGCCTGCTTGAAACCGTAGCGCGCATACAGCACGCGCAGCGCTTCGGCGTCGCGGTCGCGCAGCACCAGGTCGGCCGGCCCGCAGCCCAGCTCGACATCGGTCCTGATCGTGGTCAGTTCGCGATTGAGCGGCAGCCGCGGCACCACAGCGCGCAGGTTGTCGCCGACCTTGCCCTTGACCGCGTCGGCCCGGGCGATGACGCCCTCGAGGCTGCCGAACTCGGCCAGCCACTTGGCCGCGGTCTTGGGGCCGCACTTGTCGACCCCGGGGATGTTGTCGATCTTGTCGCCCATCAGCGCCAGGTAGTCGACGATCTGCGCGGGCGCCACGCCGAACTTGGCGATGACCGCCTCATCCGAATCCAGCCGGCTGCCGCTCATGGTGTTGACCAGCGCGATGCCGGCGCCGCCCTCGGTGCGGCATACCAGCTGGGCGAAATCCTTGTCGCTGGTCGACACGGTGACATCGATGCCGGCCGCCACCGCGCGCGAGGCGAGCGTGCCGATGACGTCGTCGGCCTCGACCCCGTCGATGCGCAGGATGTCGATGCCCAGTGCCTGCACGATGTCGCACATCGGCTGCACCTGCGCGCGCAGCTCGTCAGGCATCGGCGGGCGATTGGCCTTGTACTGCGGGTCGAGATCCTCGCGGAAAGTCCGGCCCGGTGCATCGACCACGTAGGCGACGAAATCGGGTTTCTCGGCCAGAGTGGCGCGCAGCATGTTGACCACGCCGAACAGCGCGCCGGTCGGTTCGCCGGCATCGTTGGTCAGCGGCGGCAGTGCATGGAAGGCGCGGTAGAGATAGCTGGAACCGTCGATCAGTACGAGTCGTTTCATCACGCGATTCTACGCCGCGCAATGCGGGCCCACGACCGCCCGGTGCCCTGCCGGCGGCGCGCTCAGGCCGCCGCCTGGGCGCGCTCGATGCTGTAGGGCCGGGCTACGCCGAAGCCCTGCGCGCAGTCCACGCCCATCGCCCGGACCGCCTCCAGCGTGGCGTCGTCCTCGACGAACTCCGCGACCGTGCGCACTCCCATCAGCTGCCCGATCCGGTTGATCGACTCGACCATCGCGTAGTGCACCGGGTCGTGCACCACCCCCCGCACCAGCGAACCGTCGATCTTGAGGTAGTCCACCCGCAGGTGCTTGAGGTAGTTGAACGAGGACATTCCGCTGCCGAAGTCGTCGATGGCGAAAAGGCAGCCGAACTCGCGCAGCTCGCCGATCATCTCGATTGCACGACTGAGGTGGGCGATCGCCACGCTCTCGGTGATCTCGAAACAGATCCGCTCCGGCGCCACCCCGCGTCCGGTGAGCTCGGTGCGGACGAACTCGGGGAAGCTCTCGTCCAGCAGCGACGCGCTGGAGAGGTTGATCGCGTACAGGCGGCGATCGCCCGGGGTATCGACCAGGTGCCCGAGCACCGAGCCCAGCACCCAGCGATCGAGCGCCGGCATCAGCCGGTAACGCTCGGCTGCCGGGATGAACGCCATCGGCGGCACGATCGCGCCGTTGGTCGCGCGCATGCGCAGCAGCACCTCGACGTGGCCCTCGGGCTGGAGGCGGCGCTCGTGGAGAAGGGCAAGGACGACCTGTTGGCCGAGGTCCAGCACGCCACCGACCTCGCGACGGTCCACTCCATCCGGCAGGGAGAGGCCCTGGGGCTCGGGCACGCCATCCTGCAGGCGCGCGCCCACGTCGGCGACGACACCTCCTTCGTCGTGGCACTCGGCGACGACGTCATCGACCCCCACAGCACCTTCCTCGAGTCCATGATCGCCCAGCACGAGGCGACCGGCCGGCCCGTCGTGGCGCTGATGGAGGTGCCCCAGTCGGACGTCAGCAAGTACGGGATCGCGCAGACCGAGCCGACCGACACCGACGGCGTCGTGCGCATCACCGGGCTGGTCGAGAAGCCATCGGCGGAGGAGGCGCCGAGCAACCTCGCGATCATCGGCCGCTACGTGCTGGCGCCGTCGGTCTTCGAGGTGCTGCGCAAGACCGAGCCCGGCCGCGGCGGCGAGATCCAGCTCACCGACGCGATCGAGACGCTGGTCGCGACCGAGCCGGTGCACGGCGTGGTCTTCCGTGGCCGCCGCTACGACACCGGCGACCGGCTGGACTACCTGAAGGCGGTCGTGCAGCTGGCGGCCGACCGGGAGGACCTCGGCCCGCCCCTGCTCGACTGGCTGCAGACCTGGCTCCCGGAGCGCCGCCA
>JAHWKC010000085.1 GCA_019348095.1 Pseudomonadota bacterium
TCCGGCGTTACCGGGCCGGAGCGCGTCGGGGAGATTTCCAGGAGCTCCGTGTTGGGCATCCTGGTCACCGGCGTGATCCGGGTGCTGCTGTTCCTGGCGATCTTCGGCGTGGTCGCCGGCGGTGCGGTGCTGGCCGAGCAGAACCAGGCCGCGGACGCCTTCCGGATCGCCGCCGGGGAACTGGGCCTGCGCGTGTTCGGCATCATCCTGTGGGCGGCCTCGATCACCTCGGTGATCGGCGCGGCCTACACCTCGATCTCGTTCGTGACCAGCAGCAGGACCTCCGAGCGCCGGCGAAACCTTTACACCTGCGGGTTCATCGCGGTCTCCGCGTGCGTGTTCCTGCTGCTCGGCCAGGCGCCGACCACGCTGCTGATCATGGCCGGCGGCATCAACGGGCTGATCCTGCCGATCGGTTTCGCGATCATCCTGTGGGTGGCGTGGCGCCGCCGCGACCTGCTCGGCGGCTACGTGTACCCGACGTGGCTGCTTGTACTGGGTGTCCTGGCCTGGCTGCTGACCCTGTTCCTGGGCTACCAGTCGCTCGGCGGTCTGGGCCGGCTGTGGGGGTGAGCGAGGTTTGGTGTGGTGGTCCACTCAAGCTTCGGCATCCACGCCTTGTTCCGCGAACATGCGAAGGGTGTCTTTTCGGCCGGATCCCCGTCCGGCACCACAGGCCCACCCGCTTCGGTACGGCCTGGGCCGGTCGGCTAGACTGTGCGCCGTCACCGGAAGCACTGCTGCTCAAGAGCCTGCCCACGCATGAACCCGAATTACCTCGACTTCGAACAGCCCATCGCCGACCTGGAAGCCAAGATCCAGGAACTCCGCCACGCCAGCCACGGCTCGGCGGTCGATGCCGATGCCGAGGTCCACGCGCTGCAGAACAAGCTGCGCCAGCGCACCGCCCAGATCTTCCGCGACCTCAGCCCCTGGCAGGTCTCGCAGCTCGCGCGGCATCCGGCGCGCCCCTACACCAACGATTACATCCGCACCATCTGCGACGAGTTCCAGGAGCTCGCCGGCGACCGCGCCTACGGTGACGACGCCGCGATCGTCGGCGGCCTGGGCCGCATCGACGGGCGTAGCGTGGTGATCATCGGCCACCAGAAGGGCCGCGACACCAAGAGCAAGATCAAGCGCAACTTCGGCATGCCGCGCCCGGAGGGCTACCGCAAGGCGCTGCGGCTGATGAAGCTTGCCGAGCGCTTCGGGCTGCCGCTGCTGACCTTCATCGACACCCCCGGTGCCTACCCGGGCATCGGCGCCGAGGAGCGCGGGCAATCGGAAGCCATCGCGCGCAACCTGCTGGAAATGGCCGAACTGAAGGTTCCGGTGATCTGCACAGTGATCGGCGAAGGTGGCTCCGGCGGCGCGCTGGCGATCGGCGTCGGCGACCGTACGCTGATGCTGGAATACAGCACCTACTCGGTGATCTCCCCGGAGGGCTGCGCCTCGATCCTGTGGAAGTCATCGGACAAGGCCAAGGACGCGGCCGAGCAATTGGGCCTGACCGCCAAGCGCCTGCACGGGCTGGGCCTGATCGACAAGGTGGTGCGCGAGCCGATAGGCGGGGCGCACCGCAATCCCAAGCAGACCGCCACGCGCTTGAAGGCCGTGTTGCTCAACGAGCTCGACTCGCTGCAGGCGCTGCCGCTGCCGGAGCTGCTGGAGCGCCGCTACCAGCGCCTGCGCGGCTACGGCGCGTACGAGGCGCTCTGAGCATGGGCAGCAGGATGTACGCGATCGGCTGGGCGGTGCTGGGCGCCGCGCTCGTGATCGGTGCGGTCGCGCTGAACGAGGTCAACCTGATCTTCGCGCTGATGTCGCTGAGCCTGAGCGCCGCGTGTTTCGCGCTCGCCGGTGCCTGCCTGCTCCGGCCCAAGGCCACGCCCGAGCAGTCCGAAGCGGCCGAGCGCGAGCGCCTGCCGCGCCATCGGCGCAACTGGCGCCCGTAGCGGCGCTGCGGCACCCGTTCGGGGCGCCAGGAGTCCAGCGCGTCGGCGTGGCACCATCACCGCATGCCGCCAGAGCCCATCGATGCCATTGCAGCCGCCCTGAGCACCCTGCCGCAGCAAGCGCTTTGCGTGGGCTTCAGCGGCGGCATGGATTCGAGCGTATTGCTGCATGCCCTGGCGGACATGCCTGCGGCGCGGGCGCAGGGCTTGCGCGCCTGGCATGTGCACCACGGCCTGCATGCGCATGCCGACGATTGGGCCGAGCATTGCCGCGCGACCTGCGACCGCCTGGAGCTGCCGCTGCAGATCTCGCGCGTGTCGGTGAGCCGCGCTGGAGAAGGCCTCGAGGCCGCCGCGCGCAAGGCCCGGCGCGATGCATTCGCACGCGATCTGGGCGAGGACGAAGTGCTCACCCTCGCCCACCATCTCGATGACCAGGCCGAAACCTTCCTGCTGCGCGCGCTGCGCGCGTCCGGGCCGGACGGGCTGGCGGCCATGCAGTCGTGGCGACGCTTCGCCCGCGGCTGGCTGTGGCGGCCACTGCTGGGCATCCCGCGCGATGCGCTGCTCGCCTATGCGCAGCGGCAAGGCCTGCGCTGGATCGACGACCCCGGCAATTCCGATACCGGTTTCGATCGAAATTTCCTGCGCCATCGCGTGATGCCGTTGCTGCGCGAGCGCTGGCCGCAGGCCGGTGCCGCATGGGCCCGCAGTGCGGCCCTGTGCGGCGAGGGTGCGGACCTGCTCGCGGCCGAGGATGCGGCGGCGCTGGCCAGTGCGCGCGGGGACGATCCGCGGGTGCTCGTTGTCGACGTGCTGTCCGGCCTGCCGGCGGCACGGCGCGCGCGGGTGCTGCGTCGCTGGATCGAGGAACTCGGGCTGCCGCCCCTGCCCGCGGCGGGCAGCGCCAGCATCGAGCTCGGCCTGCTCGCGGCCCGAGCCGATGCCGACGCGGCATTCGCCTGGAGCGGCGCGGTGATCCGGCGCTGGCGCGGGCTGCTGCATGCGGACCTGATGCGGGAGCCGCTGCCGGCGGAGTTCGAGGTGGCGTGGGACGGGCGGAAGCCGCTGCGCCTGCCGACCGGGGATGTCCTCTGGCTGGAGAACATCACTGGAGGAGCGGCTTCAGCCGCGAATAGTCCGGCGGCTGCGTCGCATCTGGCTTTCGCGGCTGAAGCCGCTCCTACCGGTGCCTGCGGCCTTGCGTTCGACCCGCCGCTGCGTGTGCATGGGCGGCGCGGTGGCGAGCGCATCCAATTGGCTGGCCGCACCCATTCGCACGCGCTCAAGAAGCTGCTGCAGGAGCGTGAGGTGCCGCCTTGGCAGCGCGAGCGGCTGCCGTTGCTGTCATCGGCGGATGGCGAGCTGCTGGCGGCCGGGGACGTGGTCTGCTCCGGGGCGTTCGACGACTGGCTGCGGGCCAGGGACGCGCGCCTGCGCTGGACGCAGCCCCTGTAGGAGCGGCTTCAGCCGCGAACCGCAACCGGTCGTTGGCGTCACATCCGACTGCGACGGATCCGCACCAGGGCGTCTGGCGTTTCACGCGAACTGGCCGAAAGGCTCGCGGCTTACGCCGCTCCTACAAAGAAGGGTTCAACCGGCCATTGCACGACCTGTGCGGCTGCATGGCTTAAACTCCCCGGATGCCTCGCAAGCCTGCCGCCGAAACTACCCCTGTTGCCGATTTCGAGCAGTCCCTGGACGCGCTCGAGCAGCTGGTCGAGAAGATGGAGCATGGCGAGATGAGTCTGGAGGACTCGCTCGCCGCCTACGAGCGCGGCGTCGGGCTGTACCGCCGTTGCCAGACCGCGCTGGAACAGGCCGAACTACGCGTCCGGCTGCTCACCGATCCGCAGGACCCGGCCGGTGCAGAGCCCTTCCTGCCGCCGGGCTCGCCTGCGTCCGATGCCTGATACGCGCCTGGCCGGCTGGCGCGCTCGCGCCGACGCTGCGCTGGCACATGCCCTGCCCGACCCGGCGAGCGCGCCGACCCGCCTGCACGCGGCGATGCGCCATGCGGTGCTGGGCGGTGGCAAGCGCATGCGGCCGCTGCTGGTCTACGCCGCCGGTGCGTTGTTCGAGGCCGATGAGGACACGCTCGATGCGCCGGCGGTCGCGGTGGAACTGATCCACGCCTATTCGCTGGTGCACGACGACCTGCCGGCGATGGACGACGACCCCCTGCGGCGCGGCCGGCCGACCGTGCACGTCGCCTACGACGAGGCCACCGCGATCCTCGCCGGCGACGCGTTGCAGTCACTCGCATTTTCGGCGCTGGCTCGCAGCCAGGCCGCCCCGGCCATCGCCGTCGAGCTGATCGACACGCTTGCCGGCGCCGCCGGCGCGGCGGGCATGTGCGGTGGCCAGGCGCTGGATATCGAGGCGACCGGCACGCACGCCGCGCTGACCGTCGCCGAGCTCGAACGCCTGCATGCGCTGAAGACCGGCGCGCTGATCCGGGCCGCGGTGCGCATGGGTGCGCTGTGCGGCGGCGCGGCGACCGCGCAGCTCGCGCAGCTGGACCGCT
Source organism: Pseudomonadota bacterium (assembly GCA_019348095.1). GTDB lineage: Bacteria > Pseudomonadota > Gammaproteobacteria > Xanthomonadales > Xanthomonadaceae > Novilysobacter_A. The sequence continues at coordinate 4,486 of JAHWKC010000085.1, forward strand.
ACGCCGAGGCGCTGGGCCTGGCATTTCAGGTCCGCGACGACATCCTGGATGTCGAAGGCGACAGCGCCACGCTGGGCAAGACCGCCGGCAAGGACGCCGCGCAGGACAAGGCGACCTTCCCCGGGCTGCTGGGAATGCAGGCGTCGCGCGAGCGGCTGGAGGCACTGGGCAGCGCGATGGCCGAGGCACTGGCGCCGTTCGGCGCGCGCGGCGATGCTTTGGCCGCGTTGGGGCGGATGGCGGCGGAGCGGGATCGATAGGACGCGATGGCGGGTTGAAAACCCGTCCTGCATTTCTGGCGTAGAGCCGAGCTTGCTCGGCTGCATTTCCCCGCGTCGACCCGACGCAGCCGAGCAAGCTCGGCTCTACGAAAAACGCCCGCGGATGCGGGCGTTTTCCGGTAACGAAAGCCCGTGCGCTACTTGATCAGGCGCAGGGTCAGGGGGTAGCGGTACGCCACGCCTTCGTTGGCCTTGATCGCGGCGATGATGGTGAACACCAGCCAGGTGATGCCGACAACGACAGCCACCGGGATCGCGATCACCAGGCCAATGCCCAGGGTCACCACCGACAGGATCAGCAGCGCGAGGAAGACCAGCGCCACGGTGATGTTGAAGTTCAATGCTTCCTTGCCCTGGTCATCGACGAAACGCATCGAATCCTTCTTGACCAGCCAGATGATCAGCGGCCCGATGAAGCAGCCGATGCTGAAGGCCCAGCCGCCGGTCAGGATGCCGCCGACCAGCGCCGAGAGGTGCGCGAACATCGCCCACTGCCGCTCGTCCGCGGGAACCCCCGTTGCGGTCGTTTCGATTGCCGGTTCATTGTCTTGCTCGTTCATCGAGAATCCCTCCAGGTCAGTGCGGCCACTGTCGGCGCACATGCATGGCAGGTCAAGCGCCAGAGGTCACCGCGCCCGGCCCCCGAGGCTCCGGGCGGAGCCGCCTCAACCCTCGCCGGCGACGGTCATGCGGCCGACCAGGATCGATCCGGTACGGACGTGCGAGCGCGTATCGGTGTCGCTGCCGACCGCCTCGATCGCGGCGAACATCGACTTGAGATTGCCGGCGATGGTGATGCCGTCGACCGGATGCTGGATGCGGCCGTCCTCGACCCAGAACCCGGCGGCGCCGCGCGAGTAGTCGCCGGTGATGGTGTTGACCCCCTGCCCCATCAGCTCGGTGACCAGCAGCCCTCGGCCCATGCCGCGCAGCATCGCGTCGAAATCGCCGGCGTTGGAGCCGATGCTGAGGTTGTGCACGCCACCGGCGTTGCCGGTGCTTTGCAGGCCGAGCCTGCGGGCCGAGTAGCTGCTCAGCAGGTAGCGCTGCAATACCCCGGCGCTGACCAGCGGCGACTCGCGCGTGGCCACGCCCTCGGCATCGAAGGACGCCGAGCGGAAGCCGCGCGGCAGGAACGGTTGCTCCTGCAGCGAGAACCACTCCGGAAACAACCGGGTGCCGACGCTGTCGACCAGAAAGCTCGCGCGCCGGTACACCGCCCCGCCCGACACCGCGCCGAGCAGGTGGCCGATCAGCGAGCGTGCGACTTCCGCGGCGAACAGCACCGGGTAGCTTCCGGTGGCGATCTGCCGCGGCGCCAGCCGCGACACCGCGCGCTGCGCGGCCTTGCGCCCGATCGCCGCGGCGCCCTGCAGCTCGTCGGCGGCCAGCGCGATGCTGTACCAGCCGTCGCGTTGCATGCCCTCGCCGCGACCGGCGATCAGCGCGCAGCCGAGGCTGTGCTGGGTACTGCGCTCACGGCCGATGAAGCCGTGGGAATTGGCGTACACCCCGAGGCTGGTGCCGCTGCCGACCGAGGCGCCGTCGGAGTTCTCGATCAGCGCATCGGTCTCGCGCCCGGCCTGCTCGCAGGTACGGCCGATCTCGATCGCGCGCTCCGCATCGATGTCCCAGGGATGCCACAGGTCCAGTTCCGGCAGCGCGGCCGGATCGGCCATGCGCACGGCATCGGCGAGCCCCGCATACGGGTCCTCTTCGGTATAGCGGGCGATGGCGATCGCCTGCTCGATGGTGGCCTCGATCGAGGCCGGCTCGATGTCGGCAGTGCTGGCGCTGCCCTTGCGCTGGCCGAAGTAGACGGTGAGCGCCAGCCCGCGGTCGCGGCTGGACTCGACCGTCTCGACCTCGCCCATGCGCACGTTGACGTTGAGCCCGGTCTCCTCCGAGCACGACACCTCGGCCTGGTCGGCGCCGCGCGCGCGGGCGCTGGCGAGCAGGCGCTGGGAGAGCTCGGCCAGCGCATCCAGGCGGGCCTCGCTGTCGACGTGGGTGGGCGCGTGGCCGGGCGAACTGGCCGGAGCGGAAGCGGAGGTGGACTGGTTCAATGGCTTATCCTTGCGTACGTAGTGCCGGGCTCGCCCGGCAACCTTTCACGGCTGTGCCGAGCAGGCCCGGCACGACGGAACGGCGGTGCATGATGCGTGGCATAGACGAGGAAACCGGCGAATACCGGGGCGAGAGCCGCAGCCACAACCGGCGCGAGGCACTGGAGGTGCTGGCGCTGGGCGAGCAGCTGGTCGCACTGACCGAGGCGCAGCTGGCGAAGCTGCCGGTGCCCGAGGCGCTGCTGCCACACATCCAAGATGCCCGCCGCATCAGCTCGCACATCGCCCGCAAGCGGCAACTGGCGTTCCTGGCCAAGCAGTTGCGGCGCGAGGACGAAGAGACCCTGGACGCGATCCGTGACGCGCTCGACGAGAAGGGCGAGACCGCGCGGCGCGAGGCGGCGGCATTGCACCGGGTTGAAGCGTGGCGCGACCGGCTGCTGGCCGAGGGCGACGTGGCCCTGGCCGAGCTGCTGGACCAGCATCCCGAAGCGGACCGCCAGAGCCTGCGCCAGCTGGTGCGCAATGCGCTGGAGGAGCGCAAGCGCAACAAGCCGCCGCGGGCGTATCGGGAGTTGTTCCGGGAGTTGCGCGAGTTGCTCGCGGAGCCAGGAATCGAGGCAGAGCGACCCCCTCTCCCGCCTGCGGGGGCGCAGGGCGTTTGCGAGCCATTGGCTCGCGCGACGATGAACGCCTTCGCGCTGGCGCGAAGGCCGGGGCGCGGAGCGGGGTTGGGGTGAGGGCACGCGGTGTGGCAGGTTGCGTCGTCTTTGTAGTGGCGCGCGCCCTCGTCCGCCCTTCGGGCACCTTCTCCCGCACGCGGGAGAAGGGAAATGCGGCGGCTCCGGCGGCCATCACGCCTGCGTCCCACCCACCGTCAGCCCGTCGATCAGCAGCGTCGGCTGGCCCACGCCGGCGGGGATCGACTGGCCGCCCTTGCCGCAGATGCCGATGCCCTCGTCGAGCGCAAGGTCGTTGCCGATGCCCTTGATCCGGGTGAGCACGGTCGGGCCGTCGCCGATCAGGGTCGCGCCCTTGACCGGCGCGGTGACCTTGCCGTCCTCGATCAGGTACGCCTCGGTCGCCGAGAACACGTATTTGCCGCTGGTGATGTCGACCTGGCCGCCGCCGAAGTTGACCGCGTACAGGCCCCGCTTGATCGAGCCGATCATTTCCTGCGGGTCGTGCGTGCCGGCGCGCATGTAGGTGTTGGTCATCCGCGGCATGGTCAGGTGCGCGAACGATTCGCGGCGGCCGTTGCCGGTCGGGGCGACCCCCATCAACCGGGCGTTGAGGGTGTCCTGCATGAAGCCGACCAGCACCCCGTCCTCGATCAGCGTGGTGCACTGGGTCGGGGTGCCCTCGTCGTCGATGTTGAGCGAGCCGCGGCGGCCTGGCAGCGTGCCGTCGTCGACGATGGTGACGCCCGGCGAGGCGACGCGCTGACCCATGCGCCCGGCATAGGTCGAGGTGCCCTTGCGGTTGAAGTCGCCTTCCAGGCCGTGGCCGACCGCTTCGTGCAGCAGCACCCCGCACCAGCCGGGGCCGAGCACGACCGGCATTTCGCCGGCCGGAGCGGCGACCGAGCCGAGGTTGGTCAGCGCCTGAGCGAGCGCCTCGTCGATCGTACGGTTCCACACCGCCGGGTCGAACAGCCGGTTGTAAAGATAGCGGCCGCCGAGGCCCGAATTGCCGACCTCGCGGCGCTTGCCGTCGGCAGCGACGATCTGCACTCCGAGCCGCACCAGCGGGCGGACGTCGGAGGCGG